>JBPOHG010000337.1:0-8503 GCA_052035835.1 Bacteroidota bacterium
CGGGGGATTAGCTCAGTTGGCTAGAGCGCTTGCATGGCATGCAAGAGGCCACCAGTTCGAATCTGGTATTCTCCACAATGTAAAGGAGCATCTTAGTTAGATGCTCCTTCTTTTTTATCAGGCTTTCCATCTGGTCATTCTTATACAGCTTTGCTAAACAAAGGGTGTTCTTTTTTTATTTGTTGTTTTTGCAATTTCAAATCAAATACACTGCAGGCATTTCGTATGAAATGAGAGCCAGCATCTGTAAGTGCTACCCCTTTCAAATCAAATGATAGCAAACCATCTTCCTGCATTTGTTCCAGCACCGGGAAACTATAACGGGTGAGTAAAGGAATATCTGCTTCCCGGAAACTGGTGCATTGCCGGCAACTGATATCGAGGATGTATTGCTTGAAACTGATATCTTCTTCAGATAAAAAACACCCTTTTTTTACCGACAATTTGCCCGCATGAATGGCAGCGCTGTAATCATGTAATGCTTTGTCATTTTGTGCAAAAGCTACCCCTATATCACTGATACTGGATACCCCCAAACCAATCAGCATATTGGTTTGCTGTGTAGTATATCCCATGAAATTCCTATGAAGCTTTCCGTTTTTATGGGCGAGGTACAAATCATCTGATGGCAATGCGAAATGATCCATACCAATATTGAAGTATCCATTAGTTTCAAACAATGATTTGGCAAGTTGATACATGGCCATTTTTGCAGCCGCATCCGGAAGGTCATGCTCATCAAACAATCGTTGCCCACGGCTTGTCCAGGGCACATGGGCATAGCTATAAAACGCAATACGATCTGGCCTTAATGCAATAGATTGAATGACTGTTTTTTCCATTCGCTCCGGTGTTTGTAACGGCAACCCATAAATGAGGTCGAAGTTCACCGAAGTAAATCCAATTGCTCTCGCCATATCGGTAGCCTTCTTTACATTTTCAACCGGTTGGATGCGGTTAATGATCCTTTGCACATCGGGGTCATTATCCTGCACCCCATAACTGATGCGCCGAAACCCGAGATCATACAGTACCTGAAGGTGCCTTTGAGTTGTATTATTCGGGTGGCCTTCAATACTAAATTCATGTTGTGGATGAATATGGGCATTATTAAATATTCCCTCCAGTAATTTTTGCAGGTTTTCCGGGGAGAAAAAAGTAGGGGTACCGCCTCCTAGGTGCAATTCCCTGATCATGGGATATGCGTCCATCTGTTTCCGGTATATATCCCATTCCTTCAGAATGAGCCGGATATATTCTTCTTCTACAGCATGATTGCCGGTGATCTTTTTGTTACAGCCGCAATAGGTACACAGGGTTTCACAGAAGGGCAGGTGAATGTATAAACTAATTCCACCAGACGAATTATGCAGGGCAAATTGTGATTGAAAGTTTTGCAGCCAATCTGTATCATTGATCTGGTCATCCCAATATGGTACAGTTGGGTAGCTTGTATAACGTGGCACAGGAACATTGTAGCGCTGCAATAAGGATCCGTCAATTTGCATAAGGGCACAAATATCCTATTGGATTATCATATGTCGGGTGATTCAGGTCAACCCGGTGTTTGACAGGTATCAGTGCTTCATTAAGCGGGCCTTAATTTCGCTGTAAAATGGCGAAGCAATGGTGCTTCTTCTGTGATGATAAGTCCGCTAATCTGGTTTCTTTTTTCAAACACTTCAATAATCACTTCTGCTACATAATCAATATGGCTTTGGGTATAAACACGCCTCGGAATCGCCAGTCGCACAAGTTCCATCGTTGCCGGAATCAGTGCACCCTGATCATCATATTTTCCAAACATCAATGACCCAATCTCAACAGCACGAATACCGCCTGCTGTATATAACGCACATACCAAGGCCTGGCCGGGATATTGTGATATATCTATATGCGGAAGGAAGGCTTTTGCATCGAGGTAAACCGCATGGCCACCAGTTGGTTGCATGATTGGTACGCCGGCTTTAACCAGTTTTTCTCCCAGGTATTCGATGCTTCTAATGCGGTAATGGAGGTATTGTTCATCCATCACTTCTTCTAATCCAATTGCAATGGCTTCCAGGTCGCGGCCGGCCAATCCTCCATAAGTAGGGAACCCTTCTGTAATTACCAGCAGGTTCCTGCACGCTCGAGATAATGCTTCGTCATGTAATGCTAGAAATCCTCCGATATTGGCAAATGCATCTTTTTTTGCACTCATCGTACACCCGTTGGCGTAACTAAACATTTCTTTCGCAATTGCTTCGATGCTAGCACCTGCATAACCAGGCTCTCTCAATTTTATGAAATAACTATTTTCGGCAAACCTGCAGGCATCAATAAACAAGGGTATCTGGTACTTGGTACAAATTTCTTTTACTTCCCTGATGTTCTGCATGCTTACCGGCTGCCCGCCACCCGAATTGTTGGTAACTGTGATGATACAGAGCGGAATATTTGCAGGCCCTTTTTCCAAAATTGTATTTTCCAATAACCTGGTATCCATATTGCCTTTAAAAGGGGCGGGAATTCCAGGTACTTTCCCTTCGGCGCAAAGCAGGTCTATCCCTTCTGCACCTGAGTATTCAATATTTGCCCTTGTGGTATCAAAAAGTGTATTGCTGAGAAAGTATTTCCCCTTTCCTCCGAGGATACTAAAGAGTATGCGTTCGGCTGCACGCCCCTGGTGGGTTGGAATCACTTGTGCAAAGCCGGTGATCTTTTGTACGGTTTGCTCGAAACGGAAAAAACTAGGGCTGCCGGCATAGGATTCATCCCCCTGCATCATCCCTGCCCATTGTTTGCTGCTCATGGCACTGGTGCCGCTATCGGTTAGTAAATCTATTAGTACATCGCGGGAATGAATTAAGAATGCATTGTAATGAGCATTCTCGAGAATCGCCATTCTTTCTTCCCTGGTTTTATTATAAATTGGTTCAACCGATTTTATACGAAATGGTTCAATGATCGTCTTCATTGTAAATATGTGTTAATGAAATAAGAAAAATTCGAGGGTGAAATGAGGGCGTATTTTCAGGAAGGCTTGCGTATAATATTTTTCCATCTTCGCATGTTGCAAATATGCTAAATACAGGAAATAAAATCCTGATCAGTGTCAGTAATACCCATGATTAACTACCATGCTTCAAATTGGCAGTAAACGATTCGTCGCAATTTCATTTCAATTGGAAAAAATGGCCAGCAGTGAAAAATCAAGTCTCCACTTAATGCGCAACAGCATCAATATGTATACAATATAAGTTGATCATTTATTGCTTTTGAAGAATAAAACGCAATGGGATTGGGAGCCTGGCCGACCATGCTTTTTCTGAATGGTTTTCGCCCGGATAAAATTTACTCATCCAGTTTTTTTCAGTATATCCTTTTTTCAACATGATCTTGTCTACAGCCTGCTGGTGGATGCTGTATAAACTGTCGGTGGTTTGATCTCCATGATCGAAATAAATACGGTGTTGGCCAGCCTTCGGCAAATGATCAAGCAGGTATTTCGCAATGGCACCCGGGAATAAATTGTTTTTTTGTTCAAATAGGACTGTCCAGTGTGTAGACAAACACATGGCGCCTCCAAAAACCTGAGGGTACTCGCATAATGCATACAAAGTAATTAGTGCACCCATACTCGATCCGCCAATAAATGTATGGGAAGCAGTTGTATACACAGAAAAATTACTGTCAATAAATGGCTTTAGTTCAGTTGCCAGAAAGCGTAAGTAATGATCAGATTGAATTTGCCCACTAAAAATTTTATATCCATTGGCCCTGGTCGCATTAGCGATAATAGAATCAAGGTAATGTTTTGGAAGGGATTGGGCTGGCTTTTGAGGGCAATACTCGCTGTGACGGGTACTACCGGAATTATAAATACCTACCACAATGCAATCTGTGATAGCGGATGATTCCATTAGCTGTGTGAGGGCTTCATCCATTTTCCATTCCTGCTTATTCCAGTTATTGGTACTGTCGAATAACATTTGGCCATCCTGCATATACAACACTGCGTATTTTTTTTCCGGGGTATATCCTTGAGGCAACCAAACATCAATATTCCTGGGAGCTACATAATTTGAATTAAAATCTTTGAAATGCCTGATTTGTCCGGAGGATGCTGTCTGCTCCTGTGCAATGCACATCAATCCAATGATGTGAAAAAATAAAAAAAAGAGGGCCTTCATAAAATGTATGATTGCTGTTAATAGTGGGATATGAAAGTACAAAAAGCTTTCTTATCTAAATTGGATAATTGGTTTTCATAAAAGGGAACTGGCTGTTGGTATGAACTTTTAAATTTAAAGAAGCCTATTTTTATTTACAAATCATTTAAGTTTGAGCATCAATACATTTGACTCATGACGAAATCGGAGATAAAATTTTTAGCCGGTCCGCAGAACCGTTGGAAAGAGTTCAAGTTTGCAGCCAATGTGTTATTTGAATTCATAAAAGGCTTCCGTACCCTTCATTTTGTTGGGCCTTGTGTAACGGTATTTGGATCGGCAAGGTTCAAAGAAGACCATCCTTATTATGAAATGACCCGAAAATTATCTGGCGAAATTGCCAAACTTGGTTTTACAATAATGACTGGTGGTGGCCCGGGGGTCATGGAGGCAGCCAACCGGGGGGCAAGAGAGGTGGGAGGAAGAAGTGTGGGATGTAACATCCTGCTTCCGCACGAGCAACATGAAAACCCGTACCTGGATAAGTCGGTAACCATTAAGTATTTTTTTGTTAGAAAAACCTTGCTGATCAAATATTCTTATGCTTTTGTTGTAATGCCGGGCGGATTTGGTACACTGGATGAATTTTTTGAAGCCCTTACATTAATTCAAACCAGGATGCTCAGTGAATTCCCGATTATCATTTTTGATAAGGCATTTCACGAGAAATTAATGGAACATGTAGAGTATATGAAGCAACGGGCAACCATTTCACCCGAAGACCTTTCTCTTTGCCTGCTAACAGATTCTGTTGAAGAAGCAGTGAAGCATATTCAATTGAATTCGATCAATAAATTTGGATTAAAGCCCGAACAGAAAAGAAAATCATGGTGGTGGTTGTTCGAAGGGAAATACTAAGTTTTGGAATAGCCATCAAACCCTTGCGAATCTTAAATGGTGTTAATGAGCAGGGCTTTTGTAAATAATTTGATCCGCTCAAAACCGGTTTCGGAAGAAGATAATTGCCAGCTCCTGCTAAATATGTATTTTGTTTGAGGGAGCAAATGCATGACAGCCTGAATGGATGCTTTGTTACTGGCTTCTTTTTCTTTTAGTATGTTTTGCAGGAGTTTCATTAGCAAAGGGGATACGATCAATATCCAGCTAAGTACGATCAATAACGACCTCAGCAAAATACCCGCTACTTCATTGGCTGGTAACACAAATTGGGAAGGGAAGATCCAGGCATGCAGGTATGCGAGCAGTAGCGCAACCCAACAAGCAGCCAGCATCCATTTGATCCTGAATTTCTTTTTTTTCTTTATTGGTAATGTTGATTCGGTAAACTTGTCATGAATGATGAGTTGTGGAAAAAGTGTTCTCCATTCTGCAGACCGGCGGGCGAGCCTGGAAGCATACATCCCGGTAAAAATACCTATCAGTGCATGGATGGCAATATAGCTAACAGCAATCAATACACTATAATTCGATATGCTGTTCTCGCCTGTGAGTTTGTGTATGTACTGATCTACTGCTTTCCAGAAACCATTCCCATAAACTATTATCAATACAAGTATCCGCTGCACCGCCGATTCAACCAGGGATAATACCGAAACAATGATGGCTGCAGCAGTAAAATACTGCCTGTTCTTTAGGAATAGCTGGCCCATCAATCCCTGAAAAAAAACAGCTATGTAAGCAGTGGGCGGGCTATGTGGGCTCAGCATGAGTTTACATATGGCCACTATGATAGTGGCTTTTAAAATGGCTCCTTTGGAAGGGACATGCCAGGCAATTAGAATGATACAGGTAATGGCGAGGCTACTGATGATGAGGCCGGTGAAGGGTAATTTTATCCCATGCATAATACCTCCTGCAAATGCTTCACAGATTACCCAAAGGGCTGTAATCCTGTAAAAAACCTGGTCATGAAAAGTGGTGTTTGCAGGTGTCATCATTAATTCAATTATCCTATCTTTAAGGTTTATTCAAAAAATTAGGTGGTACAATTTATACTAAATAACAATGAAATAAAAACTGCTTTGCCACCGGGTATGGCACTGCTCGATTTTATCAGGTATGAACAAGGGCTTACCGGAACCAAAATCGGATGCCGTGAAGGCGATTGCGGTGCCTGCACCATCCTTGCAGGTGAATTGAAGTGGGGTGAAGTAGAATACAAATCTGCCACCAGTTGCCTGATGGCTTTGGGGAATGCACACGGGAAGCATATCGTAACGATAGAAGGGATCAATACGGGTGAAGTACTCAATCTTGTGCAGGAAGCGTTCGTTCAGCATGGGGCAACGCAATGTGGATTTTGTACCCCGGGGTTCATTGTTTCACTTACCGGGTATTGCCTGCAACCGGGCGAACCAGGATATGAATCTGCTATTGATTCTGTAAACGGGAATATTTGCCGCTGTACAGGTTATAAATCCATAGAAAAAGCTGTTGAAACGGTCGCCGGGAAATTATGTCAACGGAAAAGTATAAACGCTCTTGAGTATGCCATTTCGGCCAATGCCGTGCCAGGATATTTTAAAGAGGTTGCCGACAGGCTACGGATCATCCAAACCCCAGATCAAAAACAAACTCAAGGAAATAAAATATTGGGTGGTGGAACCGATCTGTATGTTCAACAGCATGATACCATTGTTCATGAGCCGCTTGATTTTGTGTTGAATGATCCCCAACTTAAAGGGATTACAAAGGAAGGTGGTCGCTGTATAATGGGGGCCTCAACAGTTGTGGCTGAAATGGCTACTTCTGAAATATTCATGGATCACTTTCCCGGATTGGGGCGCTTCGTAAAACTTGTTTCCTCCACACCCATCCGCAACATGGCAACGGTCGCAGGCAATTTCACGAATGCTTCACCCATCGGCGACCTCACTATTTTTTTCCTTGCATTGGATGCAGTGCTTCATTTGTCATCGGGCAGGGATATTGCTTTGCGTAAATTTTATCTGGGTTATAAGAAGCTAGACAAGGCCCCTGACGAACGCATCGAAAAAATCAGCTTCCATTTACCGGGCAAACATATTTTATTCAATTTTGAAAAAGTATGTAAACGCACGCACCTGGATATTGCCAGCGTGAATACAGCTATTTCAATTGAAATGGATGGCGATGTCATTCGTTCTTGCAGTTTGTCGGCAGGAGGCGTTGGCCCAATACCCTTATACTTAACAGAAAGCAGTGCATTTTTGATTGGTAAGAAATTGAATAGGGAATCAATTGAAGCAGTTATAAAAATAGCCATGACCGAAATTTCCCCAATCAGTGATGCCAGGGGAACAGCTGTTTACAAGCGGCTATTGTTGTCTCAATTGATCAAAGCACATTTTATACGATTGTTCCCTGCAATGGAAACTGAATTATTATTTTAATTGCCATGATGCAGCATATAGATTCTTTTACCCATACCAGGGGTGAGTCGGTTTATCTCGACGATATCCCTCTCCAGGCAGGTACCCTGTACGGCGCCGTCTATGGCTCACCGGTAGCACATGGGGATATCACATCACTTGATCTTTCGGATGCGTATGAAGTAGAGGGGGTTGTAAGGATTTTTACTTATAAAGATATCCCGGGGCAAAACCAGATTGGTGGTATTGTGCCTGATGAACCATTACTAGCCGAAACAACGGTACATTTCAATGGGATGCCGATTGCTTTTGTGGTAGCAACTACGCAGGAAGCTGCATACATGGGAGTTAAGAAAATCAAGATGGAATGTACACAGCACCGGGTGATTACAGACCCCCGTGTGGCTAATGAAGCCGGTGAACTGATTATTCCCCCACGTACATTTTCGATAGGCGACAGTAAAGTGGCATTTGCAAAATGCAGGTATATTATAGAAGGTATCGCAGAAACGAATGGGCAGGAGCATCTGTACATAGAAACGCAGGGCGCATATGCATTACCGTCGGATAATGGCGGTATACAAGTATATTCTTCTACCCAGGGCCCAACGGCTGTTCAAAAACATATGGCAGTTGTATTGGGGATCCCCATGCATAGGCTGGAAGTAGATGTAACCCGTCTTGGTGGCGGGTTTGGAGGTAAAGAAGACCAGGCCACCCCCTGGGCTATCTTTTGTGCATTGGCAACTTACCATTTAAAGAAACCTGTAAAATACGCTTTGCACCGCATGGAAGACATGCGTATGACCGGTAAGCGAAACCCTTATAGTTCAGATTTTAAAATTGGCTTAAGTGAAGATTTAAAGATCCTGGCTTACGAAGCCAGTTTTTATCAAAATGCTGGCGCAGCGGCCGATCTTTCACCGGCTGTGCTGGAGCGTACCCTGTTTCATTGTACAAACAGTTATTTTGTTCCCA
>JBPOHG010000326.1:0-2143 GCA_052035835.1 Bacteroidota bacterium
CTCCAGTGAGGGAAAGTGAAACAGCAGAAGGAGCAATAACAGTTACACTGGCCGAACCAGTAGCCCCGCTGGCATCACTTACTGTATAAGTATAAGTGCCGGCACTTACAGGGAAACTTCCGGTACCAGTATAAGGAGCTGTTCCTCCGGTTGCAGTTACACTCACTGTAGTTGTACCGCCATTGCATGGTATGGTACCAGCGTTAGCCGTTACCGTTATTGCTGTGCCCCCTCCGGTTCCTGCAGCTTCCAAAATACCTGCATTGGGAACTGATGGTACTGTATTGCCTGCAAAATCACGTGCCAGTCCAACGCTTTGCCCAAAATCAATTGCCGGGCTGCTTGAAGAAGGCGCATAATTCCATGAAATAGGATCTGTACCTGTTACCGAGGTAAAAATAGTAGCAGAAGTTGTATTCAACTCCGTAGGCCCGGCCGTAAAATTCAAAACACTGCCCGTCCCTAACCTGTAAATATTGTCTTCATGTACCAATTGGCTACCGGTAAACTGGCCCGACCGGGTAACATCGATCCCGGTAGTTAGCCAGAAAATATTATTTTTCATCACAACAATACCTGCAGAAGAAGAAGCTGAAGCCATGCTCCCAAGGTAACTCTCCCTCAACCGTTGTGAAACTGTTTCTACCACAACGTTGTTATAGAATTGAAGGTTACTAACGGTAATGGCAAAAGGCCCGCTGTTGTTGATATAAAAAAGGCTGCCATTGTTGATCAGCTTATTGTAGGCAAACTTATTGCCGGTGGAAGAACCTCCATTACTGCTGCCAAATTCTACGAGGCCATTGTTGTTTGACATTGTATTGTAGGCTACAAAATTATTATTCGTGTTGGGCCCAAAAAATTCCACTGCGCCTCCGTCGTAACTAAAGTCATACGAATTGGCCCAGCAATCGAGAAACCGGTTATTGATTATTGTATTGTTTGAACTGGAAATCACCACCGGATTCGCTCCGTAGTCATCATATCCCCCGTCATTGGTATTAACAACCATACGGAGGTTTTCGATGGTACAATTGTCGATTGTATTGTTGCCTCCAACAAGATATACACCAACACCAGCCAAAGATATTTGGCAGTTCCTGATCACGATATTATTTGAACTGCCGTCAATGTAAAATGCCCTTTCAATTTTAGATTGCTGCGACCGGTCAGTAGCGCTTAAAGTTGGGTCTGTGACATTGATCCCATCGAAAGTTACATAAGACCGGTTGTTAACATACACCAGGTATGTGATCCTGCTTCCAGTACCGGAGAAAACCGGAGCTGTACCTGTACCATAACTGTTGAATACGATAGGATTCCCTGCAATTCCGCTACAACTTACAGAAAACTGGCCCCCATATGTGCCGCCTTTTTTAAAAGAAATAATATCACCGCCACGAAAACTACTCATGTTGCTTTGAACCTGGCTCAATGTTTTCCATGGATTGGAAAGTGTACCATTTTGAGTGGAAGAAGTGGTGGAAGCATCAACATAATAATTCGTAGCCCTTGCAGTGAATGAAATGAAAAGAATCGTCAGTACTAATGAAAAGCGCATGTTTTTCAAGATTAGGTAATTGAATAAGGTTAACAAGGTTTTCAGAATACGGACATGACTCCTCTTTTATGCAATAACATTGGATGAATGCCATTGGCACAAAGCGTCATGCTTACTCAAGCAGAGTGAATAGATTTGATAAGGTAAGTCGGACAGAGGTATAGCGACTACAAATGGTTGGCGACACCTTATTTTCAATTACCGTGCCATTTCATTTTATAAAAAGAAGGTTTTATCAACAGCGGTATTAAAATTTTGTTAACTGCTTGCAATCTTGTAAGCACATGATTTTTTCCTATGATCAAAAAAAAAATCCCGGTATTGCTACCGGGATGCTGAATTTAATACACGATTTGAAAAACAAGCGAGTTCCTATAATTTAATAACTTTTTTAGTTACAACTTTTGAACCTTGTGTTACTCTTACAAAGTATGTTCCGGGTTTAAAGTCATTTCCAAACTGGTATTTACGATCGTAAGTTCCTTTTGCCTGGAATACTTTTTTACCAAACAAATCCATTACTTCAATCAAGACATCTTCCTCCGTTTCACTGTCAAGTACAACATTAAATTCCCTTGCTGA
>JBPOHG010000165.1:0-27886 GCA_052035835.1 Bacteroidota bacterium
AACTTTCCATAAGGGAATTCCTTATGGTGCAGTTTCTGGTTTTGCTCCTGGTTTCGGTGGGTCTGATCTTTCTTCAATCAACCAGATCAATGCTGTTAATTTAACAGCTGCTCCTAATACTGGTTTAACACCAGCCGGAGCTGCATCAGATGCATGGATCCTCACCAGTGTTGAAAGCCTTTTCTTACAGGCGGAAGCACGTGAAAGAGGTATCATTACTACTGGAGCAACTGCTAAAGACAGGCTTACAGATGCTATCAGGGAGTCTTTTGTATTCCTCGGATTAACTGCTGCACAAGCTGATACATATGTTTCTAACAACGCAACTTATCCTGATGTAGACTATGATGGCGTTCCACAAGGACCAGGCCTTCCAGGCGGAGGTATCTTCACCATCCTTTGCCAAAAATGGTTTGCGTTGAATGGAATTGCTCCTTATGAAATCTGGAGTGACTGGAGGAGAACTGATGTTGTTTATGGTGAAGGTGGTGGTTACGAACCAGGTCCTCCGGTATCTATCCTGGTAGGTGCTGCTCCAACCATTCCTGTACGTTTATTTTATCCACAATCAGAGTACAGCTATAATGCAGCTAACGTATCTGCTGAAGGAACTATAGATGTATTTACCAGCAAAGTATTCTGGGACAGAAACTAATTAATTCCTCTTTATTAAATAATAAATTATTAAATTGCGTATATGAAAAAATTTATAAAATTAACCTTTATCGGAGCTGTAATGGCAGTTGCTTTCTCCGGTTGTTTAAAAGACAAAGGTTTTGATAACGGGGAGTATGGAGTGGATGTGAATGAAAGGAAAGCCTTGTCTTTCCCACAAGCTATCAGCGGATCAGTTTTGTTCTCTGTTTTTTCTTCCAATGATCCTGTAGTGATCAGCGCTCCGGTGATTGCAATTGAAGCTATCAATGCTCAATCGTCAGATGTTAACTTCACTGTTGGTTTGAAGCCTGATCTGGTAGCTGCAGATCCTTCTCTAACTTTGTTACCAGCTTCTGAATATACTCTTAACCTGAATGGCAAAGTTGAGGCAGGTAAGCTGTTAGATACACTTCAGATTGTTTTGCCTACTTCAGCTAATCTTGATCCAAACCTGGTGTATGGTTTAGGATTAGAGTTGTTAACTGCAGACAATGGATTCCAGGTAGCAGGTAATATGAAAGAAGTCCTTGTTAAGATTACTGTGAAGAATAAATATGATGGTGTTTATGAAGTTACTGGTACTTACTCAGATGTAGCCATCGGACCAAATGCTACAGGCCGTTATCCATTTGAGTATCATTTAATTACTAAAGGACCAAGTAGTGTAGATGTTGGGTTAGATATTAATGGTGAAATAGCGCCAGGATATCTTTTTAACAATGCTGGTAATGGTTTCTTCTATGGCTCATTTGGAATCCAGGCATTTTTTGATGCCAGTGATAACATTGTAGAAATCCGTAATTATTATGGAGACCCTGCTAATGCTGCTACTGGAGTTGGTAACCCTGCTTTGGGTACAGGAGCTCCTGATTATGCAGCTTCTAATGGCCGCCGTGCGACTATTGACCCAAGCGGAATTAACACATGGGATAATTCTACAGGTACCCCTGTTGTACGTGTAAAATATTTCATGTTGCAACCTTCTGTTGTGCCTGGTGGCCCAAGGTGTTACTTTGATGAGACTTGGACTTATTTACGTCCAAGGGATTAATAATAATCTTTTATTCCATTTTATTGGAAGGTAGGTACATTTTGTACCTACCTTTTTACTTTTGTGTAAATAAGCCTGCTCTTTTTTTCTTACTTTGTCCGCTTTACTTTTATACCTTAGTTTTACAAAAAAGAATCATAAAATGGCCGACCAGCAACAACCCAACCAACTTAATATTGAGATTTCAGAAGAAGTAGCAGAAGGTACTTATGCAAACCTTGCTATCATTACACATAGCCATGCCGAATTTGTCATCGACTTTGTAAATGTAATGCCCGGTACACCTAAGAGCAGGGTTAAAAACAGGATAATACTCACTCCTTTTCATGCCAAACGTTTCATGAAAGCAATGATTGATAATGTAAAGAAGTTTGAGGCGGCAAATGGTACCATCCAGGATATGGAAAGTGTTGAAATCCCTTTCAATTTTGGCGGACCGGCCGGGCAGGCATAATACCCAATTTATATTATTCCTTCATCAGCAAAACTAAAGTACCCCTCGTCACTCACAATAACATGGTCGAGTACTTTAATATCCAGAAATGAAGCAGCTAGTTTAATTTTTTGGGTCAGGTCTTCATCTGCCCTGCTGGGCTTTAAATTGCCGGAGGGATGATTGTGGCTCAAAACGATCGCTGTAGCCTGTGCATCCAGTGCTTTTCTCAGTATGATCCGGGGATCAGCGACTGTGCCTGTAATGCCTCCCTTACTTATGATTTCAAAATGATTTACTTTATTCGCCCGGTTGAGAAATAGTACGGCAAAGACTTCGTATGCATAATCCTTTAATACGGTTCTTAAATACACGGCAATATCGTTGCTGTTATGGATGGAATTCTTACGTAAAGGTATCCCGGAATGCCTTCTTCTGCCCAATTCCAGCGCTGCCAACAGGGTAATTGCCTTGGTATGCCCAATCCCTTTTATTTTCTGCAACTCCACAATAGAAAGTTTTCCCAACTCATTTAGGTTGTTTCCTGCTGTTTGTAAAATTTCCCTCGCCAGGTCAACGGCTGAAGATTGCTTTGTTCCTGTGCGAATGAGAATGGCTAACAATTCTGTATCACTCAATGCAAAGACACCTTTATTGTGCATTTTTTCACGTGGCCTGTCGTCGGATGCCCATTCTTTAATAGATGTGGAAGCTTGGTTAACTTTTTCCATAAATTGGTTCTGTAAGAGAGCGAAACTAGCCGTATTTTTGCAAAACTAAAATAAGTGTACACCGAATAAAATTCAGTTGTAAACATCTTTTTTTAAGGCGCTTCATGTTATTTTGATCGATAATTTTCCTGTTGTAAAATCTTAACCGCGATAAATCAAACCAATGGAATCAAATGCAAAAATATTTTCGGGTAGGGGTTCCCGGTATCTTGCCGAAAAAATAGCTAAAAAATTCGGCGAGCCCCTGGGAAATGTAAAAATTCAGCAATTCAGCGATGGCGAAATTGGTGTTGAGTTTGAAGAGAGCATTCGCGGCAGATTTGTGTTTCTTATCCAAAGCACATTTGCCCCCACCGAAAACATTATGGAGTTGCTCCTGATGATTGATGCAGCTAAAAGGGCTTCAGCGTACAAAGTAATTGCTGTGATGCCTTATTATGGGTATGCCAGGCAGGACAGGAAAGACAAACCCCGTGTGGCTATCGGGTCTAAACTGGTGGCTAATATGCTGATGGCAGCCGGGGCCGATAGGGTAGTAACCATGGATTTACATGCACCACAGATACAAGGGTATTTTGACATCCCGGTAGACCATCTCGAGTCTTCGGCTATTTTTATCCCATATATTGAGAGCCTTAATCTCCCTAATCTCACTTTTGCAGCACCGGATGTAGGCAGTGCAAACAGGATCAGGGAAGTTGCTTCCTTTTTTGAATGCGATATGGTGATCTGTGATAAGCATCGTAAAAGAGCCAATGAAATTGCCAGTATGGTGGTCATCGGGGATGTTAAAGACAGGGATATTATCCTCATTGATGATATCTGTGATACCGGTGGAACCCTTGCAAAAAGTGCCGGCCTCATGGTAGAAAAAGGCGCAAAAAGCGTAAGGGCTTTTTGTACACACCCGGTCTTAAGCGGAAAAGCGTATGAAAATATTGAGAACAGCGTACTCGAAGAGCTGGTCGTTTGTGATACCATTCCTCTAAAACAACAAAGCAATAAGATCAAAGTTTTGTCTACCGATGAGTTGTTTGCAGTAGCACTCCGAAATGCATATGAAAATAAGAGCATCAACAGCCTGTTTATTGGAAGCCGCTTGAGAGCCAACTGATTATTGGGGAGAATAGCTTAAAATCTAAGCGATACGGCCAGTAAAAACTTGCCCTAAAATATATACGATTGATTTTCAATTGTATACGTTTATTTTGTGGAAAAATAGCGAACATCGAGTGAAGCTGTTTTTTATAATTAACCAGCTTTTCAATTGATTATTTGGCCTAAGAATCCTTACCTTTGCGCCTCATATAAAAAATAAACAATGAAATCAATTACAATCGAAGGACAACTGAGGACCGAAAGCGGAAAAAAATCCACCCGCCAACTTCGCTCTCAGCAACTCGTGCCAGGTGTAATTTACGGTGGTAAATCAGAAATTAATTTTTCTGCTCCTGCAACAGCTTTTAAAGGAATCGTTTACACGCCCGAATTTATGTTGGCAGAAGTAAAAGTAAATGGCAACACCCATCGTTGCATCCTGAAAGACCTGCAGTTTAACAAAGTAACCGACGAGCTGATTCACGTAGATTTTCTCGAACTCGTAGAAGACAAAAAAGTGATCGCAAACCTGCCTTTAAAATATGTAGGTACGCCTGCAGGTGTTAAAGCCGGTGGTAAACTGGTGACAAAAATGAAGTCAATCAAAGTTAAAACACTTCCAAAATACCTGAAAGAGCATATTGAAGTGGATCTTAGTAACCTTGAATTGAATGAAAACCTCCGTGTTGAAAACATCATTGCCGACAATATGGAAGTAATGAATTCACCAAGGATTCCTATTGCTTCAGTTACGATGACCCGTCAGTTGAAGCAGGAAGAAGCCGCTGCCCCTAAAGCTGCTGCAACCAAAGCTGCTGCCCCGGCTGCCGCTGCTAAAAAATAGTAAACGCTCAACCAACAGTTAAAGCCTTTCAACCCGAAAGGCTTTTTTATTTTCACTGAATGGCTCTTTTGTTCTGATACCGATACATTACCTTTGCACTCCTAAATGAATTCACATGGGAATGGATAGAAATACACTGATTGGTTTCGTATTGATTGGCGCTTTACTGATTGGCATGTTCATGCTCAACAGCAAAAGCAGGTTGGCATATGAAGGAGAACAAAAGCGAATCGCAGATTCTATTGCAGCGCTTAAACCAAAGGTTGATACGGTAGCTCAAAAGAAAGATATAGCAAAGGCTGATTCAATAATAAACCAGGTTCATTCGGGTTCATTTCAACAAACCACGGCCCAGGAAACTTTTTATACATTGGAGAACGATGTCCTTAAAATTGTTTTTACAAACAAGGGGGCACAACCGTACAGGGTTGAAATGAAGAAATTTAAACGGTACAACGGTCAGCCGGTTGTTTTGCAGGAAGGGGTTTTTAATAAGTTTTCTTACAACATCAATACCGACAACAACCATACTGCCGAAACAGCCAAACTGTTTTTTGATGCATCGCCGGTGGTTACCAATCCCGACAAAAGCACCAGCATCAGTTTTACAAAAGCAGATTCAACTGGTAAGAAACTGATTCACCAATATACCATGAAGCCCGGTGAATACATGGTTGACTTTAATATTACTGCGGAAGGTTCAGACCGGTTGTTCAGCCAAAACGCCATCAACTTCATGTGGCAAACAGAAGCTGAGCAAGTAGAAAAAGACCACAGTTATGAATTAACCCAAAGCCATGTTTGTTATGTAGAAGATAAAGAATTTGATTTTGAGTATATGGGCCAGGGCGACAACCTTACTTTTAATAAACCGGTGGATTGGATTGCAGTGAAACAACAATTTTTTGCCAATACCCTGATTGCAAAAAATAAGTTTGCTTCTGCCGCAACTGTATGGACAGTTCCTGCCGATTCTAACCAACATTACCTTATGCGGGCAACCACCAATGCAAAATACAATCTGCAGGGTGGTTCAAATGCCATTGTTCCTTTGCAGTTATATTATGGCCCCAGTGACTATACCATCTTAAAAAAATACAATAACCAACTCGAAAATATTGTTCCTTACGGTAGTGGGATATTTGCTTTTGTAAAGTATATCAACAGGCATTTCCTTTTACCTGTATTTGATTTCCTGCAAAAGCACATTGCCAGCATGGGTATCGTGATCCTGCTGCTAACCCTCCTGATCAGGCTCATCACTTCTCCCATTCTGTACAAAAGCTATCTAAGCGGTGCAAAAATGAAAGTGCTGAAACCTGAAGTAGATGCACTTAAAGAGAAGTACAAAGATGATCAACAGGCATTTGGAATGGAGCAAATGAAATTGTGGCGCAGCGCCGGCGTAAACCCATTGGGCGGTTGTATCCCGGCATTGTTGCAGATTCCGATCTTTATGTCGCTGTATTATTTCTTTCAGTCGAATATCGACCTGAGGGGAAAGAACTTTCTTTGGGCAGAAGATTTATCAGCCTACGACAGCATTGCCAAGTTGCCATTTAACATCCCATTTTATGGCGACCACGTAAGCCTCTTTACACTAACGGCAGTGGTTACCAGCCTTTTAATTTCATTGTATAGCATGAGCAATATGCAGGACAACAACAACCCGCTTATGAAATACATGCCATATATTTTCCCTGTATTATTGTTGGGCGTATTCAACAGGCTGCCTGCAGCGTTAACCTGGTATTATACCGTATCAAACGTAATCACCCTCATTCTGCAATTTGTCATTCAGAAATATATTATCAATCATGATAAGATTTTAGCTCAAATAGATGAGAACCGGAAGAAGCCTGTAAAAAAATCAAAGATGCAGGAGCGCATTGAGGCCATGCAGGAAAGCCAGCGAAAGATGCAGGAATTGAAGAATAAGGGCAAATCAAAATAACGTTCTGTTAATATTAACATAAAACCTGCCACATTTAACGGCAGGTTTTTTAATGTGGATCGCTGATGTGAATTTGGCATATCTTTCTATTACCTTTATATCATTAAATGACATCTTACATGAAAGGGTATTTTACATATGCGGGCTTTTTAGTAATCACTCTATTATTTTCAGCCGCGGTATTTTCCCAGAAGCAACTCAATGACGCTTCTTTTACTTACAATATCAGCGTTGTATCTGAAGGGAACAACCAGGCCGCCAAAGCATTTGAAGGAGCTTCCCTTACCGTTTATCTGAAAGGGACGCAAAGCCGTACAGAAATGGTAAATGCATTGGGTACCGAGTCCTCTATTTTCGATACAAAATCAGGGAAGGGGGCTATCCTGAAAGAATATAGCGGGCAAAAATTAATGATCACCCTTACCAGGGAAAACTGGGCACAAAAAAACCAGTATTTTCAACAATTGAGTTTTACGTTAACAGGAGAAGAAAAAACGATCAATGGATTTGCTTGTAAAAAAGCCACCGCTGTAGGTGCAGATGGCAATCAACTGGTTGTTTTTTATTCTACTGAAATGCAAGTGGGCAATAAACAATATAACAACGCCTTTGCCAACCTGCCCGGTTTGCCAGTTCAGTATGAACTTCAATCGGGTAACCTTACAGTGACTTATACACTAAAGAACGTTAATAATGACCCGGTTCCTTCTGCCCGTTTCGAATTGCCCAAAAGTGGATATAGAACGATTACGTACGAGGAAACGCAACAGTTGAGAAAGAATAAGCGGTAAAGATTGAAAATAGGAAATCAAAAGCATAAAAAAACCGTTCAATTGAACGGTTTTAATTTTTTGACTTGATAATCAGTTTCATACCAGTATATCCCTGCTTCACTTCGGGAACAATCACTTTTTGTTTATTAGGAACAATGTATACTGTATTGCCTTTTTGATACGTTATGAGGTTGGTAGCAACCAATGAACTGTTTTGCTTTTGAGTACCGGCAAACAGCATTCCCTTGTATTTCATGCCGGTCTTTAAATTGAGCGAAAGGGAACTTTTGAAATTATTGTTCGTAGCAATGTTGAGGGTAACACGGTTCTTGCTTTTCTTCTTCATACCCCTGTCAGCAAATGAATACAACATATTCCCGGCAAGGATGCCCAGCAATAATGTTGATTTGATAAACTGACTCATTGTAAATGAAATTAATTTGTTACAAATATATTAATATTTTTTTTGTAAAAATTTACCATTCATCAAGATTTTTTTAATTTTTTTTTCAACGTGGGTAGGTTAAAAAAATTGCAAAAGATTGCAGATTTATTTTTTTTGTTTTAAATTACGTCAACCCATACCACATGAGCAAAAATCCATACAGGCAGGATCGTGAGGAATTACGGGAACTGCTTCAGCAATATGCTAACCTTAAAGCCGGAAAAAGCCATGCTTTCATAGAAGAAGACGGATTTGAAAGGATCGTTGACTATTATGATGAAAAAGAGCAATATCCGCAGGCCCTGGAAGCTGTTGAAACCGCTATTGACCAGTACCCTTATTCGGCGGCACTCCTCATTAAAAAGGCCGATATTCTCATTTCTCTGCGTAGATACAAAGAATCCCTGTATGTACTTCAACAGGCTGAATTACTAGACAGTACCGATGCTGCTTTATACATCATCAAAACGGATGCTTACCTGGCGCTGGATATGCAGGAAGCCGCCGCTGCTCTCTTAGAATCTGCCATTGATATGTTTGAAGGCGAGGATCGGGTAGACCTATTGTTTGAACTTGCAGACGTATATGATGACTACGAGAATTTTGAAAAGGTGTTCGACTGCCTCCGCATGATTTTAGAGCAGGATCCATCTAATGAAGAGGCATTGTATAAAATCTGTTTCTGGACAGACTTTACCGGAAGGAACGAAGAGAGTATTCAACTTCACCAACAAATAATTGAAAACGACCCGTTTAATGAACTGGCTTGGTTTAACCTGGCAGCCGCCTATCAGGGGCTTAAATTATACGAGAAAGCACTGGATGCATATCAGTATGCTGTTGCCATCGATGAAAAATTTGATTATGCATACCGTAATATGGGAGATGCATACATCAAACTCAGAAAGTTCAGGGAAGCCATAGAAGTACTTGATAAAGTGCTGGAATTGTCGCGCCCAGAAGCTGTCATTTATGAAGCTATTGGCCATTGTTACGATAAACTGCAGAATTTTGCCCAGGCAAGGTTTAACTATAAAAAAGCCTGCCACCTCAATCCCGAAGACAGCCAGTTGCATTATAAAATCGCCTGCACCTACATGAACGAAGGTACCTGGCAGAATGCGATCAAATCCCTTACAACTGCCCTTAAAACACATGTGATGCAGCCAGAGTACAACCTTGCACTGGGGCGGTGTTATATGGAAATGGGTAATATTGATGAGGCAGTTACCTATCTCGGGAATGTAGTGAGGGTGCGGCCCAAGAATATTGCTGGCTGGGTAGAACTCCTCAAATGCCTTTACCAGGGCGAATTATTTGAAGAGGGTATCGAATATGCAGGTTACGCATTTGAACAAACAGACGGAAAACCCATTTTTGTGTATTATAAAAGTGCCTTCCTCGTTGCCTCCGGTCGTTCAAAAGAAGCCATGCTCTACCTTGAGCAGGGAGTTCAGGCAAATGCCAAACTCATCAGGCAGTTTATTGAAATCAACCCTTCACTGTTACAAAACCAGCAGGTGGTAGAACTGATCGCCCGTTTTAAGAAAACAAAGAACCGTAAATAAGTCTACCAAATTGGTAGACTGTAATTCAATGGTTTAAATTATCTTTGCGAAAATAATGTACACTGAATGAACTTTAACCTTACGCAGATCCCCGACAGAGCAACAAAACCCCGCAAACATGGAATAACGATGGTGATGGACAAGGGCCTCAGCATCCAGGAAGCAAAGAATCTTATGAGTGTTGGCCAGCCACACATTGATATGGTTAAACTTGGCTTTGGAACTTCGTTTGTAACACCCAATCTCAGAGAAAAACTGGAAGTATACCGTTCTTTTGATATGCCGGTTTATTTTGGCGGAACCTTATTTGAAGCATTTCTTATCAGGAACCAGTTTGATGATTATATCAGCGTGTGTAAAGATTTTGGGGTGAGTTATATGGAAGTGAGTGATGGGTCTATTACCATTCCCCACACTGAAAAATGCGGCTATATTGAAAAACTCTGTAAACATGGAGTGGTATTGAGCGAAGTAGGAAGTAAAGATGCAGCGCATATCATTCCGCCTTATAAATGGATTGAATTGATGCGTGCCGAACTCAATGCCGGTTCTACCTATGTGATTGCGGAAGCCAGGGAAGCAGGAAATGTGGGTATTTACCGGGGAACAGGGGAGGTAAGGGAAGGATTGGTGCAGGAAATCCTCACACAGATCCCTGAAGAAAGCATCTTATGGGAAGCCCCTCAAAAAGCACAACAATTGTATTTCCTCGAACTGATCGGTTGCAATGTAAACCTGGGTAATATTGCTCCAGCCGAAGTGATAGCACTCGAAGCCATGCGAATTGGGCTCAGGGGCGATACTTTTAATTTATACCTCGATAAGCAATAGCATGAAGCGGTATGGTTTGATAGGTTTCCCATTGGTGCAGTCTTTTTCGAAGAAATATTTTACTGATAAATTTCAACAGGAGGCAATTCATGATTGCCTCTTTGATTTGTATCCGCTCACTTCTATACAGGAGTTTCCTGCACTCATACATTCAACGCCATCCATCAACGGCCTGGCTGTTACGATACCATACAAACAGCAGGTCATTCCCTTCCTCGATGCCATGGAACAAGAAGCATTGGAAATTGCTGCAGTGAATTGTATACAGTTTAACAACGGGCAACTCATTGGCCACAATACCGATGTGATAGGTTTCAGGGAATCGCTGCTGCCATTATTGGAGCCACAGCACGGGCAAGCACTGGTGCTGGGTACGGGCGGTGCTTCCAAAGCGGTGCAGTATGTACTAAAGAAATTGGGAATTGAATTTCTCCTGGTTAGCAGAAACCCATCGGAAGGCCAGGTTCACTATAGCCAGATTGATGCGCATATGCTTCACAGTTATCCGCTGCTGATCAATTGTACCCCTGTAGGCATGGTGCCCAATGAAAGCACCGCTCCTGATATTCCCTATCAGTACCTCGGCAACAACAACCTGCTCTATGATCTGGTATACAAACCGGCAGAAACCATTTTCCTGCAAAAGGGCGCTAGGCAGGGGGCTAGTGTAAAAAACGGGTACGAAATGCTCATCCTCCAGGCCGAAGCAAACTGGAAAATCTGGAATAGTTAGGCTGTTATCTGCGCTTTAAATATGTTGGGTACGGCCACTACTTTCCGGCTTGTGTAGTCAAAACATACCATCCCTGTTTTGGCAACAGCAATACGTAATTTTTTTTCTGCACGGGTTGTTTCTACTAGGTAAAAGATATCGAAACCGGCCCTGCTGCATTCTCCCGCAGCGATGCTGATATGCAATTGGTCCCCATAAAAAGATTCATTTACATATTGCACTGCCAGGTCGCCCATGATCAGCCCTACGCCGGCTACATCCAGTTCGCTATAACCCATCGACTGCAACCAGGCTACCCTGGCTTCATGTAACAGGCTTACAAGGGCATCGTTTCCCAGGTGGTTGCCGTAATTCATATCGGTAATGCGTACCCGTAATTGCAGGCTGAAAAGTATGTTCTCCGGAAACTCAATTTTTATCCTGGCCATGGTATTGCTTTAAAAATTCTATCAGTTGTGAAGTGGCTTTTTTTCGATGGCTGAAACGGTTTTTTTCTTCCATGCTCATCTCTGCAAAACTTCGATCATCGCCATCGGGTATAAAAACGGGGTCGTAGCCAAATCCGCCGCTACCTGATTCGCTGGTACTAATTGTTCCGCGGCAAATTCCGGTAAACTGGTATTCTTTCCCATCCAGGATCAGCGAAATCACTGTTTTAAACTGGGCACTACGGTTTGATTTTCCTTTCAGTTCCTCCATCAGTTTTTTCACGTTGTCTGCGAAATCGGCCTGGTCTCCTGCATAACGGGCACTTCTTACGCCGGGGGCTCCATTGAGCGCATCTACCTCCAGCCCTGTATCCTCACTAAAACAATCCTTTCCAGTGAGCCGGTGGATGGTTCCCGATTTTTCCAGGGCATTGGCTTCCAAGGTATCGTGTGGTTCGGGGATATCAATCAGGATGCCGGCTTCCTTCAGGCTGATTACTTCAAATAGTCCATTCAGCACAGCCCTGATTTCAGCTAATTTATGTGAATTGTTACTGGCAAATATCAAACTGTTCATACAAAAAATTTAAACGGAGAAAAGCGTTTTCAGGCAGGCCCATAATTGCCTTTTTTCGGCAACATCTGTAGCCAGTGTAGCCAGTGGCGGGGCAGCCAGGTAAGTTTGCTTATTGTATTGCTGAAGCTGGTAATAGGGGAATGACAATGGGAAACCAGCCTCTTCTAGGCCGATGCCAAAACAAAGGATAACGGTTGGTTTAAACTGATGAATCAGCTCTTGGTAGCCCAGGGGTTCGTTTCTGGCCATATTCACCAGGGCTATATCAGCAATAGTAAGCTTGCATGCGCCAATAATACCTGCCAGGAAATTCATATCCTCATCTGGCAGATAAGGTACATTTTCATGGTTGACCAACACCAGGATATGCTGCAGGTTTTTCCCTAAGAAAGCGGCTTGCTCCTCTTTCAAGGATTTGGTTGTTAATTGGTTGCTTTCTAATGCTACCAGAGAATTTTTGTACAATTCGGGTAACAATATTGAAGGAAGTTGAAAATTGTCTAAACTCATATAGCCGGGGTTTGCTCGCGGTTTTTTTTCGTTTCTTTGCAGTAAAATTAATGATTATGATTGCAGCCGCCGATTTTAATATTACCAGGATTGAGCACAGTAAACTGAAGGACATAAACCTGGAAAATATTCCTTTCGGGAAGTACTTCACTGATCATATGCTGGAAGTGGATTACGAGGATGGCGAATGGAAAACTGTAGAAATTAAGCCTTATCAACCCCTTTTACTGGCCCCTTCCATCGCGGCTTTGCATTATGGCCAGGCAATTTTTGAAGGTATTAAAGCTTATAAAAATCCAAAAGGGGAAGCTTTTGTTTTTCGTCCGCATGATAATTTCAAGCGGTTCAATATGTCGGCAGAACGCATGCAAATGCCGCAGGTTCCCGAAGAAATTTTCATGGAAGGCCTTAAAACCCTGATTGAACTGGATAAAAACTGGATCCCGCAACAAGAAGACCATTCTCTTTATATCAGGCCATTTATGTTCAGCAGTGATGAAATGATTGGCGTGAGGCCCAGTGATAAATACAAATTCATGATTATTCTCAGTCCAACCGGCCCCTATTACAGCGCACCTATGCGAATTTATGTGGAGGAGCAGTATGTGAGGGCGGTGCCGGGAGGTGTGGGATATGCAAAAGCGGCAGGGAATTATGGTGCAGCAATGTACGCTACTGCTGAGGCCAAGAAAAAGGGGTACGATCAGGTATTATGGACAGATGCATTTGAACATAAGTACGTGCAGGAATGTGGCACCATGAATGTGTTTTTCATCATTGGAAATACTGCCATTTCTCCCGATCTGGAGGCAGGGACCATCCTGGCAGGCGTTACCAGGGACAGTGTTATTACCATGCTCAAAGAGCTGGGATTCAATGTAGAAGAAAAGGCGCTAAGCATCCAGGACATCATTGATGCGCACAAAGCAGGGCTGCTGTATGAAGTATTTGGAACCGGTACAGCTGCTACTATTTCCCTCATAAAAGAATTGAGGTACAAGGATTATGTGATGGAATTTGATGTGGCAAGATGGAAAACAGCCCCGGAAATCAAAGACAGGCTCAATAAAATCCGCTATGGTACTGCAGATGACCGTTATGGCTGGATGTACAAAATTTAATGATTTACAACAGCATATTCAGGAAACCGCTCATCTGGGCGGTTTTTTTATGAGAAATGTTGAAAAAAAAATCAAGTTTTTGTACATATTTTTTCGTTTTTAACTGAATATGGCTACCTTTGCCGTCCGAAAAATAAACGGTTAATAAATGCCTACAATACAACAATTAGTTAGAAAGGGTAGAGAAATCATCAAAGCAAAGAGCAAATCAAGGGCTTTGGATAGTTGTCCGCAACGCAGGGGCGTATGCACAAGGGTGTACACCACTACGCCTAAGAAGCCAAACTCGGCGCTTCGGAAGGTGGCCAAAGTTCGTTTGACCAATAAGATTGAGGTGATTGCTTATATCCCGGGTGAAGGGCACAATTTGCAGGAACACTCAATCGTACTCATCCGTGGCGGTAGGGTAAAGGATTTGCCAGGTGTACGTTATCATATCGTACGTGGCAGCCTTGATACGGCAGGTGTGAAAGACCGTAAGCAAAGCCGTAGTAAATACGGAACAAAAAAGGAAAAAGCTAAAAAATAAATTATAAGTTAACGTCTAACGGATTCCGTTAAACGTAAATTACATACAATGCGTAAAACACAACCCAAAAAGATCCCACTGGCGCCAGATCCTAAGTTTAACGATAAACTGGTGACCCGTTTTGTAAACAACCTCATGTGGGAAGGTAAAAAGAGCGGAGCTTACAACATTTTCTACGATTCACTCGAAAAAGTTGCAAAGATCACAGGTGAGGATGGATATGAAGTTTGGAAAAAAGCATTGTCAAATATCACCCCGGGTGTTGAAGTTCGCAGCCGCCGTATTGGTGGTGCTACCTTCCAGATCCCTTCTGAGGTTCGCCCCGACAGGAAAATTTCACTGAGCATCAAATGGATGATCCGTTACAGCCGCGAAAGAAATGGCCGTAGCATGGCAGATAAACTGGCAAACGAAATCGTTGCAGCCAGCAAAGGCGAAGGCGCTGCTTTCAAAAAGAAAGAAGATACGCACCGTATGGCTGAAGCCAACAAAGCATTTGCTCACTTCCGTGTGTAAGTATTTTAAGCAAGATATACGAAAGCCGTTCCCAATGGAGCGGCTTTTTTGTTGTATGCGATCAGCTGTTCACCCACTGCTGCCATTGGTACGGGCTGTTCGCTGTATCCAGCTTCGCAGGGATGCCGCTTCCATCCCGCCGCTCGTCAACCGCCTTCCATCCTTCAACTGTTTTTCCTTCCTGCGTAAACCGTTTTACCAAATCTGTAACCCATCGGCCAATGTATAAGCTCAACTTTGCATCCTAAAATCTATTAATGAGAAAATATATAATCTCCTCTGTAATTATCGGAACAGAGTTGTTTAAGCAGGCTTTTGCACAACATCATTCAAGCGATAGCAATTCAACACACGTTAAATATTTGCCAGATGTAACCATCGTTGGCCGCAATAGTAAATCAGATTACCAGCAGATGCCCGAAGTTGTAGGCACTAATATTTATGCAGGAAAAAAGAATGCGCTCATTGTATTGGATAATGTGCAGGGTAATGTGGTAACCAATAACATGCGCCAGGTACTTTCAAAAGTAGCAGGAATTCATATTTGGGAAAGCGACCCCAGTGGAATCCAAATTGGTATAGCTGCACGTGGGCTCAGCCCCAACAGGAGCTGGGAATTCAATACAAGGCAAAATGGGTACGATATTGCAGCCGACCCTTTCGGCTACCCTGAAGCTTACTATAACCCACAGTTACAGGCCGTACAAAGAATTGAAATTGTAAGAGGCCATGGTTCCCTGCAGTATGGCCCTCAATTTGGTGGCATGGTAAATTATATTTTAAGAAATGGTTCTGGTATCAGCAAGCCAGTTGAATTTGAAACCCAACAAACAATTGGTAGCAACGGGCTTTTTAATAGTTACAATGCCATTGGTGGAACGAAAGGGAAAGTACATTATTATTCCTTTTTCGATCACCGTAACGGTAACGGGTGGAGGCAAAACAGCAGGTATTATACCAATGCAGGTTTTGGAACCATTACGTATAAAATCAATCCCAGGTTATCTATTACAGCCGAGCTGATGCACTCGCATATCCGAAGCCAGCAGCCGGGTGGACTAACAGACCAGCAACTGGAAGAAGATGCCCAACAGAGTTTCCGCAGCCGCAACTGGTTTGATATTAAATGGACAACCCCGGCTATCATCGCCAATTACCAGTTTAATGCGACAACCAGGCTTAATACCAAACTTTTTGCAACAATCGGCGACAGGAACAGTGTTGGCTTTTTACAGTCTATTACTACTGCAGATAGCATCAATGCAACTACTTTACAGTTCAATAACAGGATCGTGAATGTAGACCAATATCGTAATTATGGGATGGAAAGCAGGTTCATTACAGATTACCGGTTAGGGAAAATGAGCAATACATTTTCTGCCGGTATCCGGTTGTATACAGGCACTACTTACCGCCGCGCCGACGGAAAGGGTACTACCGGTAGCGAATACACGGTATCAGTGACAGGAAATTATCCGAGAGACATTTCATTTGGCTCCAACAATATTGCGGCATTTGCAGAAAATATTTTCCGTATCGGTAAACATTTGCTTATTGTTCCGGGAATACGCTACGAGTGGCTCGAAGGGAATGCGTCGGGAAGGAATGGTTACAACGCATCCGGAGAAGCCATCCTATTACAGGATATATCCAGGAGCCGCAGTTTTGTGCTCGCAGGTGTGGGGCTCGAGTACCATGTGGGTAAATCAACAGAGGTATACGCCAATTATTCCCAGGCATACCGGCCTATCCAGTTTGCCAATTTGCAGGCGCCACCATCTACAGATGTGGTAGACCCCGATTTAAAAGACGCGAATGGTTATAACCTAGACCTTGGCTACAGGGGTAAAATTAAATCGGTCCTGCAGTTTGATATCAGCGCTTATTATCTTCAGTACAATAACCGCATAGGTACTATTACGCCATCAGGCGCAACCTACAGGCTTATCACAAATGTGGGGGCCAGTACAAGCAAAGGAATCGAGTCATACGCAGAGGTGAATATTGCCAGGCTCTTCAGGAAAAATGCCAAAGCAGATATTTTATTGTTTGGGTCATATGCGTATAACCATGCCCGGTATAGCGGGTCGCACAAGGATGCCAATACAAAAGGGAAAAAAGTAGAGAATGCGCCGGCGAACATTGTTAGGGCAGGTATCACCGGCGGTTATAAAGAATGGTTACTCACCATACAGGTGAGCCATACCGGCAGCACATACAGTGATGCCAACAACACAGAAAAACCTTCAGCCAATGCACAAAATGGACTGATCCCATCTTATACCTTAGCAGACCTTACAGCCTCCTGGAAGTTCATGAAAAACTTTCAGTTGAAGGGCGGGGTCAACAACTTATTGAATGAAACATATTTCAGCCGTCGGGCAGGTGGGTATCCTGGTCCGGGCGCTTTACCGGGAGATGGCCGCACTTTCTTTGTATCGGTAGGGGCTAAATTTTAATATGATTCGTTAGTGGTTCAACCGGGCTGTGTTCTACACATAGCCCGGTTGTTGTTTTATAAACGCTCTCAAGATCCTTTTTTCATACAGCAACTTCTGTAAATCTTCCCTAAATGCGATCATTTTCGTTTCAACAGGTATGGTTACATACGCATTGGGGTACAAAAATGCCCGTATTCTGCCCTTTCAATCAGTCGTAGTTCTACTATTTTCAACTGAAAATAACCAGGCATTATTGAGTACAAGTACCTGATTTCGTGCAGTTGATTATTTTTTTTCTCTTTTTTTTAATTCCAGGATAATAAACACATACATGCAGCGTTGTAGGGTTGTTATCCTCCAATCTGTATCTGCATTTATTTTGAAAAATACCCATGTGCCCAGGCGCTAGCCTTGCTCATGATGTATTTGTTGCTAAACTATCCACCTATGAAGAAATTTTACATGCAAGTACAGTTATTCATTGTAGCCTGTACACTCTTTCCCTCCATTTTAAAAAGCCAGGATTGTTCAACATTGCGGGCCAATTGCACGGGCTATGAGTCGCGATGTGCTGCTACGGGTTCCATCAAAGTGCGGGCTTCCGGCGGATCGGGGAACTACAAGTATAAAGTAGCCGGCCCTGTGAATACAAATTTTACGACACTCGATTCTATCACTGGTTTATCTGCCGGCACATATATTGTAACCGTAAACGATATCGTAACCAACTGCACTTATATCATCAACAATGTTGTAGTGGCAGGAAGTTACCAGGACCCAAGGTTTAACCTTGTTAAGACAGATGTGAGTTGCGATAATGGAAGCAATGGTACGATCAGTGTGTCGGGATTGCAATATGGGCGTGCACCTTTTGTTTTCCGTATTGTGGCACCATCACCTATGGGCGTTGGTACTTCAAATGGAACAGGGGTATTTACAGGCCTAAGTGCTGGTGATTATAGTATCAGGCTTACCGATTCCTGCGGAGGTATCCAAACCAGGATTATTACGGTAAACAACTATACGTGGCGTATAGACGCATATCCTTTTTCAAAAACGGCCTGCGATGAAGCAACCGGTTATATCAGGGTATCAGACAGCAGGGGTAATATCAGCACCGTTGGAGGTATTCCCGGTTTCATGTATGGAGTTGTTCGTTCACCGGGCGATACCCTTTGGTCTAGCGATCCCAATTTTACATTTCCGCTATTGGGCCATCAAACATTTGATGTTGTAGCAAAAGACGGTTGTGGAACAATCAAGCGGGGTACTACGAGGGTGTCGCTGGCAGCATCGGTGGGCGCATCTGTCACTAAATATGATTTTACCTGTAACAGCTTCTCGGCATCTCTCAACAATATCGTAAATTTTTATAACGCTGAATATTGCCTTTATGATGCATCTGATGTGTTGATTGTTTGTAATACTACCGGGGTATTTACCAATATCCCTTATGGTAATTATTGTATTCATGCTCATGATGATTGTTCAGATACAACCATTGTTCGTTGTTTTTCTGCATCTGCACCACCCATTTCAATGGCTAATACGGTAGCCATCAGCAATAAAACCTGTACAGATTTTACTGCAACAGTCACCGGCCAGGTAGGGCTTACCAATCCTGAGTATTGCCTGCATGATTCTGCAAACAATGTACTCAGTTGCAATACAACCGGTATTTTCAATAACATTCTTTATGGCTCTTATTGTATAGTTACAAGGGATGGCTGCGTAGATACAACTTTAACCCGTTGTTTTACCGTGTTGCCTCCTGTTCCTGTATTGGACCCACTGGCCCCAGGGTATATTACCTGTACTAATTTTGGTGTGGTAGCCAATGGCGACAGTGTTACCAATCCGTTATATTGCCTGTACGATGACAATGGTATGCTGCTCATATGCAATAATACAGGCATCTTCGACAGTATTCCTTTGGGTAGTTATTGCGTAACCATGCACGATGAGTGTACCGATAGCACCCTTACACAATGTATTTCTGTGTCTGGGCCTGTTGTAAACAATGACCTTGCGGTTCATATCACTAATGAGCGTTGCTCAACTTTCACGGTAACGGCTACCAGCGGAAGTATGGATATAGCCGAGTATTGTTTGTATACTGCAGCAGATGTACTTATTGCATGTAATACTACCGGTGTCTTTGATGACCTTGCTTATGGGACTTATTGTATTAAAACAAGGCTGAATTGCCCGGATACGATTGTAAGTATTTGTTTCAGGGCAAGTGGTGCTGTGCCTTCCATCAATGCAACAGTGTCTACATCAAACACTACTTGTACAACATTCAGTGCGTCTGTTACCAGGTGGGAGAACCTCACGAATCCCGAATTTTGTATTTATAATAGCAGCAATGTGTTGATCAGTTGCAATACCCGCGGAGAGTTTGATAACCTGCCATACGGAAGTTATTGTATAAAAGTGAGGGATGGTTGTTATGATACCCTGATCACCCGTTGCTTCAGTAAGGCTGCAGAACCTGTAAATATCAATGTGAATGCTGGCAAATCATGTTCTTATGGATTTGCACAAATAGACGTAGATGCTGGAACCGCTATCCTGCCTGTCAATATCAGGGTATATTATCAGAATGGTACGCTGTTGCTTAACAGGGATTTCAATCAGCGGGTGTTTACAATCGACAGTATTCCCGGTACATCCGGTGGAAGCTATTACCGGATTGTAGCAACGGATAATTGTGGCAATAAAGATTCGCTTATCAGTGGGGCAACGGCCAGTTACTTCCATCACAGTGCAGCAGTGGAAATGAAATGCCCCGGTGGTTTATGGCCAAACGGGTCGGGGAATATTGCCCAAACTGTGAGTACCAATATGGGATCAGTAACTGTAAGGGTCATCAAAAAGAATGGTGTTAGCTATTCACCCACGCTTACTCCAGATTTTGTATCTGGTAACGTATACAAGTTTTATGACCTCGGCCCTGGGACTTATATTATCCGATCGAAGGAAAATGATTGTAATAAAAATATGTATGATACCATCACAATTGGTAATTACCAGTATCCTAACCTGAACAGGTCAACAGCTTATCAGTGCGATGTGAATGGATTTAGTGTAAGTGCGATTGCGAGTAATGGTGTTAGTCCGTACATGTATGAAATCATTGGCAGTGTGCCTTCGTCTCCTTCCATTATTACAGGGCAACAAACCAGTTCTATTTTTAATATCAACAATGGGTCTAATTATTCGCTCATCAGGTTAAGGGCAGTAGATGCATGTGGAAATGCTACACTGGGTGATGCAAGTATCCTTCCGTTAGCAAATAATGGAATTGTAGTTAGCAACAATTGTTTTATGTCGCCTACCACCTTGAGTGTTGATTCTATTTACAATGCAACTTATCAATGGTATAAAAAAGATAGTATTACCAGTCCGGATAGCACCTACCTCGGAAGCGCATCCAGTGTGTATGTTCCAATGCTTACAGAAGCAGATACGGGTATCTATACCTGTTATTTAGTAGTGAATGCTGGTTGTATCAGGCGAACCTATCATTTTAATTTAGATGGTACCTGTTATGTTGTGTTGCCAGTGCCGGCTGAGGCGAATTTAACTGGCAGGATCGATGGATCAAGGCATAAGCTGGTATGGTCTACAAGACGTGAGGAAGGCATGGAGAAATACATTGTGGAACGAAAGAACCAGCAAGGGGTTTTTGAATCAATCGGGGATATTGTGGCTGTAGGAAATTCGGATCATGAATCAACATATAGTTTTTATGACGACTTGCCTTTGGCTGGGGCCAATTATTACCGACTCAAGATTGTGAGTACAGATCAACGGTTCACATATAGCAATACACTGGCACTTGGTAAACAAGTAACTACAGGGACCAGTATATTTCCTAATCCGGTTAAGGATAAATATTCCATTATGCTGGGATCTGGCTTTACAAGCAGGTATAAAATTATGTTGATGAGCAGCAGTAATCAGTTGGTTGAACAACAATATCATGTAGCGGATGGTGTAGCTGTGATTGAAATGAAGCGGCCTGCGGGTACCTTGCCCGGCATGTACCTATTGCGCATCATTAATTTGGATACAAAAGAGCAGTCGGTGCAGAAGGTCATATTCCTCTAAGCAAATTTTCTATAAGCATACGAGTAAGGGGTTGAGCTAAATAGCAACCCCTTTTTTTTATTGTATGATGTCGGCAACTGTTCGGTTTTCAAGTATGGCCAGCGTAGCGTCACGGGCCTCAACAAATACTTTGTTCAGACTGCATTTTTTTTCATTGCAATCAGAACATTTCTCATAGAAATAAAGGCTAACACAGGGAAGCATAGCAATGGGGCCATCTACTGCCCTGATAACTGATGCCAGCGAGATTTTTTCGGGTTGCAATAGCAAATAATAACCTCCGCCTTTCCCTTTTTTGCTTTCGAGAAAACCTTTGTGCTTCAAATCAAGGAGAATATTTTCCAGGAATTTCAAAGGGATTTTCTTTTTGTCGGAAATCTCAATAATAGAAACCGGCCCTTTGTTAAAGCGGCCAGCCAGGTAGCCAATGGCTTTAAGTGCGTATTGGTTTTTTTTTGATAGCATAATATTAGTCTACAATTTTGGTGGACTAATCATTTTTTGATAAGTTTGTAATTTACTCACTAAAGATATACATCGTACATGAATCTTAATTTCCTTGCTTTAGCAGTTCCTTTTTTTGTTGGTTTGATGTTGCTCGAATATATGGTTTCGGTAAGGAAGGGTAAGCAATACTTTCAATTCAGCGAGGCGATTGCAAATATCAATGTAGGTATTGCCGAGCGGTTAAGCGATGTATTTACTACTGGGGTATTCTATTATTTTTTTTCCTGGATATATAGTAATTATGCCATTTTTTCTATTCCAACTGGGCCTGTAACATTTGTTGTATTGTTTCTGGCAACTGATTTGATTTGGTATTGGTACCACCGATTCGGGCATGAAGTGAATATCATCTGGAGTGCCCACGTTGTTCATCACCAAAGTGAGGATTTTAATTTTACCGTTGCAGCAAGGATTACTGTTTTGCAGGCGGCAGCAAGGGCACTCTTTTGGTCGGTGTTGCCCCTCCTGGGTTTTTCCCCTGCAATGACAGCTACAATTTTGCTCATTCATGGGGCCTATCCTTTTTTTACACATACACAGATGGTGGGTAAACTAGGCTTCCTGGAATATTTCCTGGTTACGCCTTCACATCATCGGGTTCACCACAGCAGTAATCCCGCTTATCTGGACAAAAATTATGGGGATGTACTCATTATTTGGGATAAAATATTTGGCACTTTTCAGCAGGAAGAAGAGAAGCCGGTGTATGGCCTCACGAAGTCGCTCAATAGTTATAGCTTTTTATGGCAACATTTTCATTTCGTATTGGAAATGGTGATAGCGTTTAAGCGTGCACATGGCTGGAAACAGAAATGGGTTGTTTTGTTTGGTAAACCTGATGTGATCGATCCGAGGATCAGGCAATATCTCGAAAAAAAGTTATTGAGAAATACTACTATTAATTATCCTTCACCTATTCTTTATCGTTATATAGGCATTCAGACTTTGATTACCCTTTGTTCGCTTTCTTTTGTAATCCTGTTTGAGCATTATCAATCTACCCTTCAATTGACCCTCGCTGCATTTTTTATTATTGTAAGTGTAATCAATACGGGCGCCATGTTGGAACAGAAAAAATGGAATTTCCACCTGGAATACCTTCGGTTTTTCCTACTGGCATGCTTCCTGTATACATTCCCGCCTTTTCATTGGATGGCTGTATGTGTCATTTCTGTTGTGATGATTTCATTGTTTTGCTATAAATCTATCAGTGAACGTTACTACAGTATTTTATACCATGAAGCTATATAGGTATGAAATAGTTGATTTTTGGGGTTTTTATCACATATTCAGGTGATTCCTCTTCCCATTCATGTAAGGAAACCAACAATTCATCCATTTTCTACCTATAGCAGGTAACTTTTTGTAGTTCATTTGCGTATCAATAAAAAGTATACGCAATGAGAAAACAATTTTTATTAACTGCTTTGTTCGCAATACTGTTAGGTACAATGGGGGCGTGGGCCCAGGCACCTGGCAAATTAGCAGGAAATGTGACCAACGAGAAGAATGCAGGTTTGGCGGCAGTGACGGTTTCTCTGCTTACAGCGGCAGACAGCAGCCTTGTGAAATCTGAAATATCCGATAATACGGGCAGGTTTGAGTTGGTAGTTCAAAAGCCGGGTGCTTACCTGGTTAGCTTTACCCAGGTTGGTTTTGAAAGGAAATACTCAGCTGTAGTAAATCTTAAAGAGGGCGAAACGATTGAATTGCCTTCTACCGGATTAACCCCAGCTGCTGCAAAATTACAGGGGGTGACGGTCGTTTCTAAAAAGCCAATGATTGAAGTGAAAGCTGATAAAACAGTCTTCAATGTAGAAGCCAGTATCAATGCACAAGGCAGCAATGCATTAGAATTGCTCCAGAAAAGCCCTGGCATGCAGGTAGATAACAACGATAATATCTCCATGAAGGGTAAAACAGGTGTGAGGGTTTATGTAGATGGTAAGATGATGCAGCTTGATACCAAAGACCTTGCAGCTTACCTTCGAAGTATCAATAGCAACGATATTGAAGCAATAGAAATGATCAGCAACCCAAGTGCTAAATATGATGCAAGTGGCAATGCAGGTATCGTGAACATCAGGTTAAAAAAGAACAAAAAATTTGGAACAAATGGCAGTATGAACCTTGGGTTTGTACAAGGGGTTACGCCAAAAGGCAATGGAAGTGTTAACCTGAATTACCGGGATAAAAAAATCAACGTATTTGGTAACGTGGGTGGGTTCCTGGGGCAAAATCAAAATAAACTTTATTTCTACCGTATTCAGAAAGATTCTCTATACCATCAAAAAACGACCATGTACAGCGATGACAAGAGCGTAAATGTAAAAGCAGGGGCAGATTTTTTCCTGGATAAGAAGAATACCATCGGCGTTCTTGCCACGACCAACTTAAATAACAGCACATGGAATAGCAGTGGCAGTACAGCTATTTACTATCAGCCAACCGGTGAATTTATAAAACAGCTTAAAGCTTTGAACACCGTTCCGGCTAAACGTACCAATGCAAATTTCAATGTGAATTATCGCTATATAGATACATCCGGCCGTGAGATCAATTTTGATGCGGATTATGGTTTATTCAGGGGTACTGGCCGTAGCTTCCAACCCAATAATTATTATGATAAAAATGGAAATGTATTGTACAATGTTGTGAACAGGAATTATACGCCAACGGATATTGATATTTATACGGCAAAATTGGATGCTGAGCAACGATTTGCCAAAGGAAAATTGGGGTATGGAGCAAAAACATCTTTCGTTACAACCCGCAACACGTTCGATTTCTTCAATGATGATGCAACAGGCAATCCGGTAAAAGTATTAGAAAGGAGTAACAGTTTTAAATACACAGAAAATGTGAACGCTGCATATTTGAATTATCAGCGGCAATTAAATGAGAAGTGGAGCCTTCAAACCGGGTTGCGAATGGAGCAAACAAACAGCAAAGGGGAACTTACACGTGCAGATGGTGTTGTACAGTCTGACAATAAAGTGAAACGAAGTTATGTCGATTTCTTCCCCAGTGCTGCAGTCACCTGGAATATCAATCAGAAACACTCCCTTAATTTAACGTATAGCCGAAGAATTGACCGCCCTACGTACCAGGATCTCAACCCATTTGAAAATAAGTTAGATGAACTTACGTATGAAAAGGGAAACGCATTCCTTCGCCCGCAATACACCGATAATGTAGAACTTACGCATACTTTTATGGGAATGATCAATACTACATTGGGTTATAGTTATGTAAAAGATTTTGCAACGCAGGCAACAGATACAACCAGTAATGCCACCTTTGTGCAGCAGAAAAACCTGGCTGAGCAACAAATTTTAAGTGTAAATATTGGCTCGCCCACGCCCATTAAAAAATGGTGGAATGGTTACGTAAATCTTTGGTACAACTACCAGATGTTTAAAGGTAAGATAGGTGAGAATACAGTAAAAAGGAATGTGCCTTCTTATGGGGCATACCTGCAACAAAGTTTTTCTCTTGGAAAAGATTATACTGCCGAAATCAGCGGATGGTTCAATGGGCCAAGTGTTTGGGGCGGTCCATGGCAAACAAAATCACAGGGAGCTGTGGATATAGGATTTCAAAAGCAGTTCATGCAAAAAAGGGCATCCATAAAGATTGCAGCTACAGATATTTTTCATACAGCTCCATGGGCAGCGATCAATGATTTTGGTGGTTTATATATTGATGGCGGTGGTTCATGGGAAAGCCAAACCTTTCGGGTGAATTTCAGCTGGCGGTTTGGAAGCAACCAGATTCAACGATCTCGCGATCGAAAAACCGGCCTCGAATCTGAATCAAAAAGGATCAAAGGAGGAAATTAATCGTATAGCCATATAAACCAAGAAGGTCTGCCATGCAGACCTTCTTGGTTTATAAATTTTACCTTGCTTTTATGCTTTGGCTATACCTGAAAATATTCTGAGGGTCATACAATGATTTTAATTCCTGCAATTTCGTATAGTTGTTGCCGTAATAGGAGTCGGCCCAATGAAGGAGGTCTGCATCTGGGTAATTCCGATACTGAGCGCTTATTCCATGAGAAGCTATGATTTGTTGAACTTTTTTAAATTGATCTATTCTTTTGCTTGCTTGCGATGGAGAGTCCCAATAAGATTGTAATTCTGAGAAAAAGTCAAAATCACGGTGAGGGAAAGACGATTTTGATTCAGCATCAGGATCTTTGATTTTTCCACCCATCGTGTTTACCTGGAAAATCATTCCCGGGCTACTCAATACGATGTCGAGCACTTTTTCAATACAAATATCTATATCAGTAAAACTTTTATACAGCCCGGCAGACGCATTTTTAAAATACAGCGGGTTTGATTGGCCATAATATACTTTTAATGCTTTTTGAATAAGCTGGGGGGATGTTTGTGAAAACCGCTCTGAAGAACTTTTCATCTCTGTGATGAAAGCATCTACTGACTGGTCTTTTTTGCCCACACTGGTTAACAGGATATAAGAAGTTTTTCTGTTTTGTACAAAAGCGCTGAAACAATGGTTGGGTAATGTGGCACAAAGTTCAAACCACTTTTTCATTCTGGATTTTACCTGTTCCTTGTTTTGTTTATAAGATTTGAATCGAAAAGATTGCATACTTAACGGAGCAGGATGTAGTTTAAATACCAGTTCGGTAACTACTCCAAAGTTTCCATTATTGCCGCCCCTGCATGCCCATAGTAGTTCATCTTCACCAGATACAGAAGTTATTTTTCCAAGCCCGTCTACCATCGTAATGCCCGTTAAACTGTCACAGGTTAGTCCGAGTTTTCTTGATAACAAGCCATAACCACCCCCAAGTACCAGTCCACCAATACCAACGCCTGCACAAGAGCCGCCGGGAATAATTTTCTTTTTGGGCAACAGGATGTCATAAATTTCCGCCAGCGTATAACCTGGGCCAATTCGGATACTGTCTTTTGTTATCCAGCTAATTGATTTCATAGCTGAAAGGTTAATGATCATTCCCCCGGTATTGCCCGAAAAGCCTTCCATGCAATGGCCGCCGCTTTTTACTGCTACCGGCCATTTTTTTTCAGCAGCTTTTCTAATGGCTTCAGACACACCCGTTGTATCATGGCATAGTGCAATCATGGCAGGATAATGGTCAAATCTTTTATTAAACCCATTCCTGTATTGATCATAGGATGGATGATCTTTGTTGATATATGTTACATGATCATTTGAAGCAAATTCATCCGGTTGCATTGTTAAGGAGCTAGATAAAAGTGGCCCCGGGGCTGCAAATGCAAACGGTGCGATGATAGAAAGGGAAATGAATTTTTTTCGGCTGATTTTTTTCGACATATAAATTGGCTGCTACTAAAGATAATAGAATATTTGTTTGATTAAAAGCCTCATCATTAATTGTCATGGAGTTTTACGATTGTTATAGTTTTGCAGTATGTGCCGATTGAATAAACGCAGTAAGTTTTTACTTCTCCTGGTTGGATTGACAGTATGGGTATGTCATTCCAACGCTCAGGTAATTGACTATACAGGTAAGTTGAAAACAAGCTCCGGGCAATTGCTGATGAATAAAAATATCACCCTCATCCTGGGGGTTTATAAGGATCAATCCTACGATCGTGCCATGTATATGGAGAGGCAATCTGTAGAAACAGATGAAGAGGGGATTTACCATATCAGGATTGGAGGAGGGGATACGCTTGTGGGTAGTTTTGGACAGTTGAATTGGTCGGATGGCGATTTTTTTATCAGGATTGTTTCCGATAGCAACCATCTGCCATTATATAAGATTTCACAATCATTTCAATTGCGAAGAGCTACAGAAATCAGGGCAGCTAACCTGGAAGGGATTGTTTCTGCAGATAGTTCAAAGGCTTTTGGCCAGGTATTGGTAAAACACAATAAAGGCACACGTCCGAAGAAGGTAACGGTAGACCTTACCAGCGCTTATATGAATATCCGGTATCCCGGTGGTACATATCCGGTGTACCGACATTTTGAATGGTGGGATGAAGACGCAGATGGCAGAG
>JBPOHG010000162.1:0-6450 GCA_052035835.1 Bacteroidota bacterium
GTGAAACCATCACCGTAGACATCTTTGCCGAAGGCGACAACGTTGCCGTAGTTGGTACTACCAAGGGTAAAGGTTTCCAGGGGGTGGTGAAGCGCCATGGCTTTAGTGGTGTAGGGGAGCAATCTCACGGACAGCACGATCGCCAAAGGGCTCCGGGTTCTATCGGTAACTCATCAGATGCCAGCCGTGTATTCAAAGGAATGCGCATGGCAGGCCGCATGGGTGGTGCACGCGTTAAAATGAAAGGATTGAAAGTGGTGAAAATTTTCCCTGAAAAGAATTATATCCTCATCAGCGGATCTGTTCCGGGTCACAACGGTTCAATTGTTTTAATTCAGAAATAAGCCTTAGCAGTAAGCATAAAATAATACAACAATGCAATTAGATATTTTAAATACGAACGGACAAAAAACCGGCAGAACAGTTGAACTTCCGGAAGAGATCTTTGGTATTGAGCCAAATGATCACGTGATCTACCTCGCTGTTAAGCAATACCAGGCTGCTCAGCGCCAGGGTACACACAAGGTGAAAACCCGTATGGAAGTACACGGTTCATCTAAAAAGCTGCATAAGCAAAAAGGTACCGGCGGTGCCCGTAAAGGTAACCTCCGTAACCCGCTCTATAAAGGTGGTGGTACGATCTTCGGGCCCAAGCCGCACAAATACGATATCAAATTGAACCGTAAGGTGAAAGACCTGGCGAAAATGAGTGCACTGGCTTATAAAGCAAAAGAAAATGCGATCGTCATCCTCGAAGACGTGAAAATGGATGCGCCTAAAACCAAAGCTTTCTCAGGTATCCTGAAAAGCCTCAACATCGGCAACAAAAAAGCCCTCTTTGTTATTCCTGAGTACAACGATAACATGTACCTCAGTTTAAGGAATGTACAGGGGGTGAACGGTACGCTGCTCAGCGATATGAATACATACGATATCCTGGATGCAAACGTACTGGTGCTTACAGAAAGCGCAGCAAAATTGTTTTCTGAAGCCGAAGCGAATTAATTAACGAATTGAAAAATTGAAACGACATGAAACTGTCTGATGTTTTAGTAAAGCCGATTTTATCTGAGAAAGCCAACAAGCAATCAGAGAAAATGAACCGTTATACGTTTATCGTAGACCGTAAGGCGAATAAACTCGAAATCAAGAAAGCAGTAGAACTGTTCTACGGCGTTCAGGTTGAAGAGGTGAACACCCTGGTGATGCCTTCAAAACTGAAAGCAAAATATACCAAAGCCGGATTCATCGTTGGCCGTAAGCCTGCCAAGAAGAAAGCGCTGGTAACAGTAGCTGAAGGGGAATCAATCGACCTTTACGGTACTGTATAAACGAAAATCTAAAGAATGGTGGTCAGCACCGCAAAGTTTTGACAAATTAAAAGTAATTAACAATGGCACTCAGAAAATACAAAGCAATTACGGCAGGTACTCGTTGGAGGATCGGTAATGCTTACGCAGAAGTTACAACCAATACCCCGGAGAAATCCCTGGTAGAAAAGCAAAAGAGCACCGCAGGAAGGAACGCACAGGGACGCAGGTCGATGCGCTATATGGGTGGTGGTAATAAAACCATGTACCGTATCATCGACTTCAAGCGCAGCAAGAAGGATATCCCGGCTGTGGTGAAAACGATTGAGTACGATCCAAACCGTACTGCTTTCATCGCTTTGCTGGCTTATGCAGATGGTGAGAAACGCTATATCCTCGCTCCACAGGGATTGCAGGTAGGCCAAACCGTTATCAGCGGCGACAATGTTGCCCCTGAACTCGGAAATGCCCTAATGATGAAGAACATGCCGTTGGGTACCAACATTCACAATATTGAAATGCAGCCCGGCCAGGGTGGTATCCTGGTTCGCAGTGCAGGAACTTCTGCGCAGCTTACCAATAAGGAAGAAAAATATGCAGTATTAAAAATGCCAAGCGGCGAGTTGAGGAAAGTACTGATCAATTGCTATGCTACCGTTGGTGTTACCAGCAATAGCGACCATAACCTCGAAAGCATGGGTAAAGCCGGCCGTAACAGGTGGAAAGGTATCCGTCCACGCACAAGGGCGGTAGCCATGAACCCGGTAGATCACCCAATGGGTGGTGGTGAAGGTAGGGCTTCCGGAGGCCATCCACGCAGCCGTAAAGGTAAATATGCAAAAGGTGAAATTACCCGTACACGCGGCAAAGGATCAGATAAAATGATCCTCCAGCGCAGGAACGGTAAGAAATTGCCCAACAAATAAATAGTAATCAATCATTGTTAAAATATTCCGGTGAAGAACCGGGAAAATCAACAGAAAAAATAACACATGGCTCGTTCATTAAAAAAAGGTCCTTACGTAGAAGCTAAGCTGGAACAAAAAGTGATGGCGATCGTAGAAGGAAAAGCAAAAAAAGCAGTGATCAAAACCTGGAGTCGCAGGAGCACCATTACTCCCGATTTCGTTGGTCAAACTTTCGCAGTACACAACGGGAATAAATTTATCCCTGTATACGTAACAGAATTCATGGTAGGACATAAGCTCGGTGAGTTTGCCCCCACCAGGAATTTCAGAGGACACTCAAGTAAAAAGATAGCATAAAACGTTTAAAGGTTCAAGCGTTTAAGATCAAAAGCAGCTAAGCGATCACCTTAAACCAACGACCATTAAACCATTAAACTTAATAAAATGGAAGCAGTAGCAAAATTGAATAATTATCCAACTTCACCACGTAAGATGCGCTTACTGGCAGATCTGATCCGTGGAATGAAAGTTGAAAAAGCCCTGGCTATTCTCGAACACAATACCAAGCATCCTGCAGTTCCCCTGCGCAAACTGGTCGTTTCTGCTATCAGCAACTGGAAGCAAAAGAATGAAGGTTCTGATGAATCGGCACTGGTGGTAAAAACCATTTTTGTTGACGGAGCAAGGGTAATCAAACGTATGCGTCCTGCGCCACAAGGCCGTGGATACAGGGTGCGTAAGCGCAGCAACCACGTTACTGTGATCGTTGATACGGTAGGGGCTGCAGCAACAAAAGCGCCAGCAGTGGCAGCTGAAGAAGCCGTTGCAGAAACTGCTGCTCCTGCAAAAACCAAAAAAGCAGCAGCGCCTAAAAAAGCAAAAGCAGCTAAAAAAGACTAATACCTAAACTTACAAATATTTAAAAACCGAATATGGGTCAGAAAACAAATCCGATAGGTGCAAGGTTGGGAATCATCCGTGGTTGGGACAGCAACTGGTATGCTCACAAAAAGGACTATGCAAGTAAGCTGATTGAAGATGATAAGATCAGGAATTACCTGAATGCACGTATCAACAAAGGTGGTATCGCAAAAATCGTTATTGAGCGTACGCTGAATAAACTGATCGTTACCATCCATACGTCTAAACCAGGTATCATCATCGGTAAAGGTGGTGGCGAGGTAGACAGGATTAAAGAAGAATTGAAGAAACTGTGTGGCAAAGAAGATGTGCAGATTAATATCCTTGAGATACGCCGCCCCGAACTGGATGCCAATATCGTAGCAGATACGATTGCCCGCCAGCTCGAAAACCGTATCAATTACAAACGTGCGATCAAAATGTCGATAGCTTCAGCGCTTCGTATGGGTGCAGAAGGTATCAAAGTAAAAGTTGGTGGCCGTTTGGGTGGTGCTGAGATTGCCCGTAGCGAAGAAATCAAACAAGGCCGTACGCCATTGCATACACTTCGTATGGATATTGATTATGCTAATGTTTTCGCACTTACTGTATACGGCAAAATCGGTATCAAAGTATGGATCTGTAAAGGAGAAGTACTTGGTAAAAGGGACCTTAACCCGAACGTAATCGCCGGTGGAAAAAATGAAGGAGCAGAAAGAAGCGCAGCCGGTGGATTCGAAAGAGGCGGCGACCGTGGAGATAGGAGAGGTGGTGACCGCAGGGGCGGTGGTGGCGATCGCAGGGGCGGTGGCGACCGTGGCGGAAGAAGATAAGGGATTGATTAATTGGCAACGGCCGGTTAATAGGTCATCGAAAAAATAAATAACAAGAATTTCAAATCGATATACAATGTTATCACCAAAAAGAAGTAAACACAGGAAAACGCAGAAAGGAAGGATGAAAGGAAACACCAAAAGGGGCGCTACGCTTGCATTTGGAACTTTTGGCCTGAAAGCGATGGACAGTGTTTGGTTAACCAACCGTCAGATTGAAAGTGCACGTCAGGCAATGACCCGTCACATGAAACTTGAAGGTAATTTCTGGATCAGTATTTTCCCTGATAAACCAATTACTGCCAAGCCTGCAGAGGTAAGGATGGGTAAAGGTAAAGGTAACCCCGAAGGATGGGCTGCAATCGTTCAACCAGGCCGTATCCTGTTTGAAGCGGATGGCGTACCAATGCAGGTTGCTAAAGAAGCTTTTGAACTGGCAGCGCAAAAATTGCCGATCCTGACAAAATTCGTGGTTAGCCACGATTACCATCAGGCATAATTTGCCGGTATTGTTCCGGGCAGATGAAAAATTATCGAATTATCAAATAAAAAGAGATGTCTAAAAAAGTTGATTTCGCAAAAAGCCTCCAGGGTTTAAATGAGGTAGAACTCACAGCCAAGATCAAAGAAGACGAATTACGTATTAAGAAGCTGTTGTTCACGCATGCACTTACCCCGCTGGAGAACCCACAGAGCATCCGCTCTCTGAGGAGGGATATCGCACGTTTGAAAACACAATTGCGTAAAATACAAATCGGAGCATAAATAAAACGTTTCACGTTTAACGTTCCGGGTCCGATATAACGGGTAGCCTTATACGACTTAAACGTTAAACCTTTAAACGAAATATAATGGAAGCAACAAACAAAGTAGAAAGAAACTTAAGGAAAACAAGGGTAGGCGTAGTATCCAGCAACAAAATGGATAAGACCATTACCGTAAAAGTAGAACGTAAGGTAAAGCACCCGCTCTATGGTAAGTTCCTTAAGAAAACCACCAGTTTTCATGCACACGATGAAAAGAACGAGTGCAACATTGGTGATACAGTAAAAATTATGGAGAGCCGCCCTTTAAGCAAAACAAAGCGCTGGAGGCTGGTAGAGGTTGTAGAGAAAGTGAAATAATTAACTGCGTTGATACATTGGGTATCAACAGCCAGGTTCAAAAATTTGAATAACCAGTTGCCGGTAAGCAATACGGTAGCTAAAAGTTAAATAAAAATGATACAGCAAGAAAGCAGATTAAACGTAGCTGATAACAGCGGTGCCAAAGAAGTACTGTGCATCCGTGTACTGGGAAACAGCGGCCAGGATTATGCGAAGATTGGCGATAAAATTGTTGTGACCGTAAAAGATGCCATGCCTGCCGGTGGTATTAAAAAGGGTACTGTGAGTAAGGCGGTAATCGTACGTACCGTAAATAAACTGCGCCGCAAAGACGGTTCTTACATCCGTTTCGATGACAACGCAGTGGTATTGCTCAACAACGCCGACGAACCAAGGGGTACACGTATTTTCGGGCCGGTTGCCCGTGAATTGAGGGACAAAGGATACATGAAGATCATTTCCCTGGCTCCCGAAGTATTGTAAGATATCCCGGCGGCCGCAGATAGCTGGTAGCCGGTTCAACCAGGATTTCATTCAAAGAAACATGCTAGCAGCTAGCAGCCAAAAGCAATAATAAAATGAGTACAAGATTTAAACCAAAATTCAACATTAAGAAAGGGGATTCAGTGGTAGTAATTGCCGGTGATGACAAAGACCTGAAGAAACCACGTAAAGTGTTGGAAGTTATTTTGGAGAAAAGCCGTGTGCTGGTAGAAGGTGTAAACATCGTTACCAAACACACCAAGCCAACAGCCCAGAACACCAAGGGCGGTATCGTTAAAACTGAAGCGCCTATTGCTATCAGCAACGTAATGTTGTGGGATGCAAAATCGGGCGGGCCGAGCAAGGTTACACGTACCAGGGAAAACGGTAAATTAATCAGAACAGCTAAAAAATCAGGGGAGGTAATCAAATAATGAGCACAACAACAAATACTCCAAGATTAGCAGTGAAGTACAAAAAAGAAGTTGTACCTGCTTTAATGAAGAAATTCAGTTACAAAACCATCATGCAAACGCCAAGGCTCACCAAGATTTGTTTGAATCGTGGTGTGAACGGAGCAGTTACTGATAAAAAACTCATTGATGTAGCCATCGACGAACTGTCTAACATTACCGGGCAGAAAGCAGTTGCTACTACTTCAAAGAAAGATATCTCCAACTTCAAGCTTCGTAAAAATATGCCCATTGGCGCAAGGGTAACTTTGCGTGGTGTAAAAATGTACGAATTCCTCGACAGGCTGGTATCTGTATCACTGCCACGTGTACGCGATTTTAAAGGAATCAATGACAAGGCTTTTGATGGCCGAGGCAATTACACACTGGGTGTTACCGAACAAATCATTTTCCCTGAAATAGATATCGACAAAGTGAATAAGATCACCGGTTTGGAT
>JBPOHG010000168.1:0-3026 GCA_052035835.1 Bacteroidota bacterium
GTCAAACGATTTTTCGAAGTGGTCAAGCTCCTAACGTCGCTTTCCCTGGCCTAAAAAAATTAAGCTAACGGATCTTCAAAAGAATCATACTCGGCCCAGCCGAAAAAATGTTTACAAAACCTCTAAAGCAATATAGGGAGCTGCCGGGATTTGCGGCTAACACTAAAATATACTAATTTTCCTCAAGCATAATTTGATACAAAGTCGCTGAAAACGACAGCGTCATGAAATAATGTAGAAAAAGGAGGATTGCGCCAATGACAATTATAAAATAATTTAATAAGTTAAGGTTGGGGCATCTGGAGGGTGTATTGGTTTGTAGGTTTGATGGTGATTGGTTGGTTGTTATTTGTTTGCTGCCTGATTACAGATTGTTTTGTAAGCTCGTCATTTTGATGTGAAATGTAGTAGGGTGTTTAAGTGAATACATTTCTGTATCTTTTGCTCCTAATTTCTTTACAATGAATAGGAATAAGTTTCTGCAGTCTTCCGCTTTTATGCTGGGAGCCGCTTTATGGCCTCAACATATCCTGGCAGCTGAAAAATCCCCGGTAGAAAATGAACTTCCAGCACCTTTCCTGCTCTCCCCATTGCCCCCATTACAACACAATGGAGGCTTAAATGTACGTACCTGGGTGCGGTCTTCTATGACGGGTGGGGTATACTCTAATGTGGAGTGTGCCGTAGCTCCTAAAACCATGGGGCCACCACCACATCACCACAAAGAACTGGATGAACTTATGTATGTAGTGGAAGGAACAGCCAGTGTACTCGTAAAGGATGAAGTGGTTGAGGTAAAAGCCGGCGGCTGGCACTTTCGGCCCAGGATGATTACCCACACTTTCTGGAACGCTTCAACAGAACCTCTCCGCTTTTTTGATATGTATTTTAATCAGCCGTTTGAGGAGTATCTCGAAAAAATATTTTTTGAAATAAATGAGAAGAACGGATACCCCGAAGGATCCGAAAAGAAAAATACAGCGATGGCAGCTCTCAATGCAAAATTCGGGGTCGAATTTGGAAGTACTGCATTTGAAGAGTATGATAAAATCAAAAGGAAGTATGCTTTAAAATAGCATTTTGCATGCAAGGTTATCAAGACTGTTTTTACAGCTATGATTGGCACCCATAATGACGTTTTTTATTTTACAATGATAATTCTGTAAACTACATGAAAAAATATCTACTAATTGTATTTATTTTGTTTACAACAGTGACATTCGGCCAAACAAGGAAAACAATTTCCATCTACGACTTTATTAAAATTAAAGATGGGAAAATGAAGGAAGCATTGTATTACTATGAAATGAACTGGAAATTTTACAGGGAGATTGCTATAAAAAGAAATTTTATTCTGTCCTACAAAATTGTAAGTGCAGTTCCTGATTCAATTTCTAATTTTGATCTTATTTTGATAACGGAATATGCCGACAGTTTGTCTCATGCCAGAAGTGAGGTCAATTTCAGTGAAATCATTAAAGAGTCCAGGCCCAATGGCCCACTTTTGTTAAATGATCTTAAGCCACAGGATTTCAGAATAAATCTTTTTTATCGAAACATGGAGACCGTCGTTTCTTCATCAGAATAAAGGGTTATGTTATGGCAAGTGACCGCAAAATGTTGCAATTGCATTGGTCTTCTATCAGTTAGCAAAAATGAAAGTCATGAAAGAGGTGAAAGAAAATTTTATTGCACTGTCTTTACTCACTATCATTAATTGTGTTGTCCTGGGAGATTTTATTTCCAAAGGGCAATGGAAACATGGAGTAGGGTACTTCATTTTTTTCTATACGGCAGTACTGCTGATTTATTTTTTCACAAAAAGAATTCCACCTGCAACAGACTTTCTTGTAAAAAATCCTATAAAGGAATCCGGCCTGGCAGTTTTGTTTGCTGTAGCAGGCGGGCTTTTTTTAACCCTCAATTTTTATTGAAGTCCAATACATTGCCGCAATCCATTTTTATCAAACTGCCTGTAATCGCAGGTGTGTTTCTCTTTACTTTTCCACTTGGTATATTGATATATCTTTTATTCAAAAAATATTCATTGAAACAGCTCGGATTTATTACTAATCCCCTTATTTATTTATTCCTGGGGGTGATTATTTGGGGGTTAACCGGATTATTTGCTTATGTGTTTAATGAAAAAGGGATCATATGGTCAGCCGGATTGAAGGAACTCAATGGTTTTTTGGGCCTGCTCTTACAAGGAGTCATAGGTGCAGCCCTGGTGGAGGAATTCAGCCGCTTCGTCATTCAATCCCGTCTCCAGAAAGTTCTTCATACAACGGGAATGCCTATTTTAATAGCTACCGTCATATGGGCTTTTTTGCATTTCCCGGCGAATTATTTTAAAGGGACAACTTTGGCAGACAATTTATCTCATTGTATACGGATCATTCCAATCGGTTTTGTTTGGGGCTATTTAACGCAAAGGACAAAGTCTATGATGCCAGCGGTACTGGCACACGGATTTAATTTATGGGGTTTTCAAAATAGATAAACGCATTTTTTTTCTTACTAACTGTATATGTTTTCTACTTAGGAGGCTGAAATAGTGATGTTGCCTTCTGCCCGGTATATTCATGAAACATGCAACTTTTTGCTTAAAATCCGGTTTCACGGCTACGGAAAATTTCATCAAGCGGACTTTTAATATTCACCAGCTGATCTTTCTTAACATGCAGGTAACGGTTGGTCGTATTGATCCTGAAATGCCCGAGCAATTCCTTGATGTATTTAATGTCGACACCGTTTTCCAGCAAGTGCGTCGCAAAACTATGCCGCAGACTGTGAAAGCTTAGTTGCTTCTGCAAACCCGCTGCACGCTTGGCTTCTATAAAAACCTGCTGGGCTGATCTGCTGCTCATCGGTTCGCCAGCCTCATTTCCTTCAAACACATATTTCAGCGGTCTCGGCTTCCAGGTGTTGATTTAATTGCGAAGGATGTCGAGCAGCACCGGGCTCAGCATCACATACCGGTCTTTCTTTCCCTTTGCATTCTGAACAAAAATCTGCATCCGATC
>JBPOHG010000197.1:0-15271 GCA_052035835.1 Bacteroidota bacterium
TATCCGAAACATCATCACTGTTAACGAGCGTAACGGGATAATCCAGTTCTTTATCGAAGAAATGCCAGATTTCTCCTGCAGCATTTGAATTGATACCTGCTCCTGTTACAAGAGCAATGCGTGGGGCTTTCATCGGGTGAACATAATAGCTGCCAAAATCATTCCCTTTGTCAACCATTCCACTGCTCAGGGGAACCATATTGATCCTGGCCTCATTGCAAATATTGGCAACAATCTGCCATAAGCCACTTCCAAATTTTTCATTTCCATTTTTTAAAATGACAACGGTGCCACTTTCAAAACGGTTGCCATCCAGCTCAAATGGTTTTTCTACATATCGCAACCTGATATTGTTTTTCAAAAGTGCTGCTACCGCTTTGGCAGAATAAATTCCCTGCCAGCGAATAGCATAACCATATTTATCTGTAGCAGTATTGTTATTGAATACCTGAATGGAAGGGTTGTTTTTTACAGAAAAATGTTGTTTAGTGGCATAAGCAGTTAACCCGTATGCATAAGGAAGTGCCCAGGCTGTAATATCGTAGGTAGCAGAATCTACAAGTTTTGTTTCGGGTTCAAACAAAACTTTCAGCATAGCTGCTTTTGGTTGCATGGTACTGATCACAATATCATTTTCGGCAATCGTAAAACTTTCTTCTTTTTTGCTGTGGTAATTGTATCCCTTCCCTTTGCCATTGCTGCTTCCGTAACGGATATCATTTTTATCGAGTAGCAGCAGCAGCGAACGAATGCGTTCTGCATCAGCAGGGGTGTTGCGGATGATATAGGATTTATATTCGCCAATACCACCGCTAACCGCGGCACTAAAATAAGAGCGAAATGACTGTAATAATTTTTGTGCATGGATAGATGATATCTCAATCGTGCTGAGCCCGGTAGTAGTATGATGCATTAACCTGTCATGCAATGTAAGTGTGTCGCCTTCGTCGGTAATAATTCCCAATCCCCCGGCCGGACCTCCAGCCTGTTCATAGGTCATTCCTACCGAACCATTGAACGTAGGGTAGGTGTCGCCGTAAGAAGGGTATAGCAGGTCAAATATTTCTTTTGTAAAGAAAAGCCAGTTGTTCTGGTCGAAATATTTTGCATTGTTCTTCCCAATGGTCACCTGGAAATCTCTTTGCCATGGTGTAATCACATCATGGTAAGGCTGTGCTGCCGGTGCAAAATAATAAGGCTGGCTGGGCCCTTGTTCATGGAAGTCGACATGCACATGTGGCATCCATTGGTTGTACACAGCAATTCTTTGCTGGCTTTCTACTTGTGTTTGCCATGCCCAGTCGCGGTTGAGGTCGAAATTATAATGATTGGTTCTGCCACCCGGCCAAGGCTCCTGGTGTTCCCTTGCTATCCGCTGCGGATTGAATAATTTTCCTGCAATACTGTTGAACCAGTTTACATAACGGTCACGCCCATCCGGATTTAAGCATGGGTCTATAATGACTACCGTGTTTTTCAACCATTCTTTTGTTTTTACATTCGATGGGTCTACCAGCGAATACAATGTGAGCATGGCAGCTTCTGATGAAGAAGTTTCATTGCCATGTACGTTGTAGCTCAGCCAAACGATGGCCGGTGCGATTTCATTGACAGCCATCCTGTCTTTTTCGAGTTGTGCCAGCCGCAGGTTGTTTTTGCGGATATTCTCAATATTGCGGATGTTCTCTTCGGATGAAATTATACATGTATACAAAGGCCGGTGTTCATTGGTTTCCCCGTATTTGTTTAATACGGTCATGTTGCCTGCATTTGCTGATACATGCTGAAAATATCTTACTACGTTATGGTGAGGCGTATAACGCTCTCCCAATTTGTAACCAAGAAATGAATCAGGGGATTGTAATTGCGCCACTGAAAGCAAAGAAGATGCTAAGGCCAGAAAAGATAGAACTGATTTTTTCACAATTTTTTTTTTGAGGATCATGTATACAAAAAAGAAACCGGCAGTAATTTACGTAAACTGCCGGTTTGCTTTTAAAATTAAGTTTAATTAATAGCCTGGATTTTGAATCAAAACTCCATTGCTGGCATTGATTTCACGAAGTGGAATCGGGAAAACAAGTTCATTGGCATCAAAATCGAAACCATCCACCGACTCTCTCAGCCTTTTAATTTCATGGATGCGATGCCCTTCATGTGCCAGTTCAAGCCTGCGTTCATACAGGATATTGGGTACATCGGCAGTTACTGGCGACAGTCCTGCTCTTGACCGAATCATGTTGTTGAGATCATCGTCTGGCGTAGCGCCTACGCTTGTTCCAAGCCGGGCATTGGCTTCAGCCCTGGTAAGATACATTTCAGCAAGCCGGATCAGGGGCAAATACCTGTATTGAATTTTCCATTTTCCCGACCTGTAAATACTATAATCATCCAAATAGAAAAATGACAGCCTTGCATCTCCAGCTTCATAAAGGTCTATATGATCCTGGTTTACTTCCACGTCGCCATCCCTTGCACCAAAATCAAGGATTGAAAAAAACAGGTGAAGGTCATTGGTGCCATCCTGAGCCGTTACAGGTAATGCCAGGATATCTTCGGTGGAAGGTGCGGTATTGTTAAAAGCGCTGGCATAATCAGCTTCCAGTGAAGCACCTGAATTTTCTATAACATGGTTGGCTTCATCCCTGGCTTCCTCAAAATTTTCCATTTGAAGATACACCCTGGATAATACGGCCGATACTGCATATTCATTGCCATACACGCCTGGCTCACCCCCAATAATACTTTTGGCTTCAGTGAGATCGTTTAGTATTTGCTGATAGGTTTGTTCTACAGTGCTTCTGGGAGTATAATTGACGGTTGCAACCTGGCCATTTACCGTGGGTGCAGTAACGATTTGCAAGCCAGGATTACTGGTAACATTGCCTGCACTATAAGGCTTTGCAAATAGCTTAACCAATTCAAAATAGGTCGTCCCTCTCAGGAAAAGGGCCTGGCCTTTTACACTGTTCTGATCGGCACTGTTAACTTTACTGATATTGGCAATAATATTATTGCACACATTGATCAGCCGATAGCCTTCAAGGTAAGTATCCCTTACATAACTATTAGTGGTGAGAATGCTTTTATTATAGATTTCGTCTGGTTGATTGTATGTGCCAACCCAACTGATTTCACCGCCTGCTCCTAACAGTTCAGCATAAAGTTGCATATCGCCTCCAGTAACAAACCCGCCACTAAAAATATCGTATGCCCCATTAAGTGCGGCTTTGATATTGGCATCTGTTGTAAATACAAATGTCTCATCAACACTTTGGGTGGGCGAAACATCTAGTTTTTCTGAGCAACCGCTTAGCAATGCTGCTGAAAGGGCTGCTATTGTGAGTATTTTTTTCATGATCTTTCAATTAATGGGTGTTGAATCAGAATCCAATGTTTAATCCTACAGACATATTTTTTATCTGTGGGGCAGAATAGAAATCACTGCCCTGGTTTCGGTTGCCTGCCCTGTAATCGGCATTTACCTCAGGATCCCAACCTGTGTATTTTGTAAATGTGAGCAGGTTTACGCCTGTTACATATAACCTGACACTACTCAGTTTAATACGTTTAAGCATAGACGCAGGGAATGAGTAAGCGAGTGTTACATTTTTTAACCTGATGTAATCCCCGTCTTCTATATACCTGCTGGAGGCGCCAATACCATTGCCCTGCCCGAGACGGAGCTGAGGTACATTGGTGATGTCGCCTTTTTTCTGCCACCTGTTTAGTTGATCTTTTGTTTGATTGTCAAACCAATCGAAGCTGGCGCTCATAAAACCTCCTCCGCCATTCATAATCTGGTTGCCAAATACACCCTGGAAAAGGAATGACAGCTCAAAACCTTTATAGCTGAAAGTATTGCTGAAACCGGCGATGGTTTTTGGGTTGGGGTTTCCTACGAAAAAATTCCCCGCTTCATTATAGTCGTTGGTTTTGGTTCCATCCTGCTTATAATAAAGTGCATCTCCATTATCGGGGTCAACGCCTGCAAATTTTGGACCGTAAAATACGCCTATCGATTCCCCTACAATTAATGAGTTAAGGTAACGGCCATCATTACCTGCTAATATATTTTGATCCCCATCCAGCTTTTTGATTTTGTTTGAATTAAAGGAAACATTGAAGGAAGAAGACCATTTGAAATGCCTGGTAGCAACGTTTTCCGAATTTAAAACAATCTCCACACCCTTGTTTTCCATTGAACCAACATTCACCGTCTTAATGGAATATCCGGTATTGCCAGGAATGGGAATATTGTAAATCAGGTCATCGGTTTTACGGTTGTAGAAGTCAATCTCTCCCGAAATTTTATTCCTGAACAAACCGAAATCAATACCAAAATCCAACTGATTTGATTTTTCCCAGCGTAAATCGGGGTTTTCAATTTGTGAACTAACCAATCCGCCCGATCCGTTGTAGGAAGCGCCATCCCAAAGGCCACGTGAGGCAAAATCACCAAATCCATCTGCATTGCCGGTAATGCCCCAGCTTCCTCTGAGCTTTAAGAAACTGAGCGCAGACAGATTTTTCATGAAGTCCTCTTCAGATACTATCCATCCTGCAGATACCGAAGGGAAGAACCCGTAACGTTTATCTTCTCCAAATACAGATGAACCGTCTACCCTTCCGCTTACAGTGAACAGGTAACGGTCATTGAATTTATAATTGGCCCTCATAAAATAAGACAGGAAGGCCGAGTTGCTTTCTGATGAAGTACCTCCTTTGATCAAACCGGCACTGGCCAGTTTTTGGAGTTGTTGCAAAGGGAATTGTTCTCCATACACATTTGCTTGTTCTGAGTGGTATTTCTGGTACGACATACCAGCTACTGCATCAATGTCATGTTTAGCTGCAAATGTTTTGCGGAAGTTGAAATAGTTATTGGTGTTATATGTGAGAGACCTGAACCAGTCTGATTCACCATACCCATTGGTACCGTTGCCATAAGTAGTATTGGCCCCATAAAACTGGTCATCATTTTGATTCTGTATATCTACACCAAATTCTGTGCGAAACGACAATGCACTGTTGAAATTATACTGCCCGAAAATGTTGCCGATATTACGGTATATGACCGATTTGTATTTTCCATCCTGGAAATCTACGTAAGGGTTGGTATAAGTGGTCGTGGGTGAGTTGTATACATTTCCATCTAGGTCACGGAAAGGGGTAACCGGAGATAATGCAACAATCTGCATAGGGGTAGAAAACTCATTGTCTACCGGTACCCTGCCGGTAGTGGTTTGTGATAAACCAAGATTGAAACCCATTTTAAATTTTTCGCTTACTGCCTGCTCTAAATTGATCCTTGAAGAAATCCGCTTGAGGTGGTTGCCAATGAGGATTCCATCCTGGTTTACCATTGCCAAACTGATATAAAACTTAGTGCGGTCATTGCCACCCGATGCAGAGAAGTCGATGGCTGCTGTTTTAGCTTTATCGTTGAACGCATAATCCTGCCAGTTGGTATTGGTTTCAAGTGTCCTCCAGTTAGACCAGCCCGAGTAACGATCGAGCCTGTTTTCAGCAAATTCGAGCCATGAATCGGGGTATTGGTTGGGGTCTAATGGATCAATACCATCAAGATTATCGCTATTGATGGCAGCCTCACGGAGCAGGTCAACATATTCTTTGGCATTCAGGAAATCTCTTTTATTGGTTGGCTTGTTCGTGCCGTATTGTGTATTGAACTGGAAAGATGTTTTTCCGGCCCTTCCTTTCTTGGTTGTAATGAGCACCACTCCATTGGCAGCCCTGGAGCCATAAATAGCAGCTGCTGAAGCATCTTTCAGGATGTCGAATGATTCAACATCATTAAAATTAATATCAGCGATTGGGCTACCCGAATAAGAGGTATTGTTAATTGGAACCCCATCAATTACATACAAAGGGCTGTTAGAAGCTGAAATGGAGCCAGAGCCACGTATGCGTACTTTAACACCTTCACCGAGTTTGCCACTTTGTGCTTCAACAAAAACGCCGGCCGCTCTTCCCTGTAAAGCCTGGTTTAGGTTGGTAACAGGCATTTGCTGCACTTCCGAACCTTTTACTTTGGCTATATTCCCAGTGAGGTCTTTTTTAATCTTGGTTCCATAACCCACAACTACAATTTCATCGAGGTTGCGTGCACCGCTGGATTCAAGTGAAATACTCAGCGTGTTTCCGGTCACGGATACTTCTTTGGTATTGTAGCCGATGGAAGAAACAACAAGGACAGATTTACCCTGCGGAAGATCAATTTTAAATGAACCGTCTGAGCCCGAATTTGTTCCGAGGCTGGTCCCTTTAACAAGTAGTGAGGCATTGGCAATGGCAGCTCCGGTTTTCATATCTGTTACACTGCCGGTCACAACGTTTTGGCCGATAGCAGGTAAGTAACAAATGGAAAGCAGGAACATAACCATGAAGGAGGTCAACTTTCTCATGCTTTTTAGTTTTAGGTTGGAATATTCAAATGTTAATGGAAAGTTAATGAATATTGTTGAATTGTCATTGGATTGTCATGGGTTTTACCTAAGATTATCAACTCTTTAGCGTAAGCAAATAAAAAAGGCCCACCAATGGGTGAACCTTTCATTCAAATAGCCGATAGTTTAAATCACCTTTAATTCTTTTCCAATCTTACTAAAAGCTTCAATGGCTTTATCGAGGTGCCGCTGGTCGTGTGCTGCACTTAACTGTACCCGGATGCGGGCTTGCCCTTTAGGTACAACTGGGAAGAAAAAGCCAATGACATATATTCCTTCTTCTAGTAATTTGGCTGCAAACTCCTGGGCCAAAACTGCATCATATAACATGATGGGAACAATGGGATGGTCGCCGGGTTTGATATCAAAGCCTGCTTCAGTCATTTTGGTACGGAAATACCTCGTATTATGTTCCAGTTTATCTCTGAGATCGGTCGTTTCGCTTAGCATATTTAATACCGCAATGGAAGCACCTACAATACTGGGAGCCAATGTATTGCTAAATAAATAGGGCCGGCTGCGCTGACGCAGCATTTCAATGATTTCTTTTCTTCCGGATGTGAAACCGCCACTGGCGCCCCCCAGCGCTTTGCCCAGGGTACCGGTAATAATATCTACTCGACCCATCACTCCGCGGTATTCGTGGGTACCGCGGCCTGTTTTACCTAAAAAGCCCGAAGAATGGCACTCGTCGATCATGACAATGGCATCATACTGGTCGGCGAGGTCACAAATCTTGTCGAGTTGGGCGATGGTACCATCCATGCTAAAAGATCCGTCGGTTACAATAATGCGGCTCCTCAGATGGCTGCTTTCTTTCAATTTTGCTTCCAGGTCGGCCATATTGTTGTGTTCATAGCGGTAACGCTGAGCCTTACAAAGTCGTACCCCATCAATAATAGAAGCGTGGTTGAGGGCATCACTAATGATCGCATCTTCTTCTCCAAACAAAGGTTCAAAAACACCTCCGTTGGCATCGAATGCAGCGGCGTAAAGTATGCTGTCTTCAGTACCGAGGAAACTGGCAATTGACCTTTCCAGTTCTTTATGAATATCCTGTGTTCCGCAAATAAAACGTACGCTGCTCATACCATATCCGCGGTGGTCGATGTACTTTTTTGCTGCTTCCAACACTTTGGGGTGAGAAGAAAGGCCAAGATAATTGTTGGCACAAAAATTAAGCACGGTCTTTCCGTTAACGATGATTTCGGCACCCTGTTCGCTGCTGATGATGCGCTCGTTTTTAAAAAGCCCTGCAGACCTTATTTCGTCAAGCTCGGATGATATACGCTTTACAAATGACTGGTTCATACTGATTTTATTTACTGATACTACAAAGCTAGGGGAATTCGGGATCGTCGGGCAACCCAATTCAATGTTTAAACGATCCTTGATTTTGGTTTTTTTTAACAACATTGTGTTTTCATAGTAACTTTTACACGTATACATTCGTAGTATCCAAAAGTAATCGTTTATGCGGCCCAAAAAGGAAATATCACTCCTTGTTTTACTTCTGCTGGTTTCTATCGGCCTGCTGATTTCGGGTAATTTCAAATCGGTGCCTGCTACCATTTGCAGGGATGCTGCAGGCAAGCCTGTTAAATGCCTGAAAATTCTTCCTGTAAAAAAACAAGGGCAACTTCCCTGGCATTTTATACCTAAAGGCATCCTCCATTTTTCTATATAAATAATAGTTTTGCTGTAACTTTTTCAAATGCCGTGACGTATTATGTACGTACGCTTCCGATTTTCGGCTAAACCACTGTATGACTGAGAGAGAATACAATGAATGTGTAAACTTGTATGCGGATAACGTTTATCGTTTTATCCTAAAAAACCTGCGCCATGAAGCCGATGCACAGGATGTTGTGCAGGGAGCATTTGAGAAAATGTGGCTGAACAGGGAACAGGTAGATACATTAAGGTGCAAGAGTTACCTGTTTACCGTTGCGTACAACCAAATGATCGATCATATCCGTAAGAACAAAAGGATCAGTTTAAAAGAGGAATTTGAGGAAGGTGACCGTGGGTTTTCACACGCTGCGTCAAATGCGAAAAGGATTTTGGAGGAAGCCCTTGGCCGTTTAAGCGAAACTCAACGCAGCCTGGTGATGCTAAAAGATTATGAAGGCTACAATTATGCCGAGATCGGAGAAATCACAGGCCTCAATGAAAGCCAGGTAAAGGTTTACCTGCACAGGGCCAGGTTGCAATTGCGGGAGTATATTGTAAAGCCCGAAAATGTAATTGATTAAATGAACTAGTAGTAGCAATGAATATTAACCGACATAACTACGAAATGTACCTGTTGATGTATGCTGATAATGAGTTGTCGGCAGCAGACAGGCATGCGGTTGATAATTTCATTCTTCACAATCCCGACCTGGCTCCAGAACTGGAAGCATTGATGCTTTCTGTGCTCCCTGCTGAGCCTGTTTCATTTCCCGGTAAAGCGGTTTTGTATAAAAAAGATAACCTCGAGTGGCAGGAAAAAATGCTCCTGTATTTAGACGGTGAATTGCCGGCTGAGGAAATGGCAGGTTTATTGAAGGCCATTGAAATTGATACAGCCCTCCAGAAAGAATGGGATTTGCTTCGGCTTACCAAATTAACCTCAAATGAACCGGTTGTTTTCAGGAACAAAGCCCTGCTATACCGCCATGAATCATCCAGGTTAATTAGCATGCGCCTGGTTCGTATAGCAATCGCAGCGGTTTTTATTGGGGCAATGCTGTTTGCAGGAGGTCGCTGGTATTTCAACCGACAGCAACCTGCTGTTGATCCCAGGATGGCCAATGGTGCTCCTAATAAAAGCAACAATATTATACCCTTGCCAGCTAACACTGGCGGCAGGGATCAATCCATCCAGCCAGAGAATGTTAACAGCAATCAACTTACCAATATAAATAATATAGCGGCTGTAAACAAGCCAAAAGGAGCCAATCAGAAAACAGGCCCGGTAAATAATGACAATCAACAAAAGAATAATACTTCTACCGATTATCACCAGGCGGCAGTTCGTAATAACAGTAATGGGCAACCGAAAAATAAAATTAATCCCCCTGCTCCTTCCAATTTAGAAAACATTAACAATACTCCGAGTAACGAAGTAGCTACCTCAAACGTAAACAATCAAACGCCCCGTTCATTGGAGAAAAAAGTATTCAACAATGAAATTGCAGTGAACGAAAATAAACCGGTAGTTGTAGCTCAAAAATTAACTGCTCCGGATATTGATATCACCGCAAAACCGGTTAACAGTTTTGCCAGCACTGCATCTATTGGAAGTTTACAACAAGAGCAAGACGACAGCAAAGTCCTGTTCATGGATGAGGAAAAAGTTAACCGTTCAAAACTAAGTGGTTTCTTCAGGAAAGTAAAAAGGGTCGTTGAAAGAAAAGCAAATATTAAACCAGGCAAGTCATTTAAGATCGCCGGGTTTGAGATAGCAGCAAAATAATTTCACCATCAAATAAAGTGTATATGAAAAGGCTAACTATACTATTAGCAGGGATCGTTTTTTGCACAACAGCATCGGCTCAAACAGATTCAACCGTTCAGGGTAAACGAAGTGATACCATGCGTATCGGGAATATCATCATTATCAAACGTGGAAAAAGAAGCAGTACCGACTCATCCGTGAATATTTCCATGGGCCGCTATACCAGCTCCAGGAAAAAATCGAGGGTGAGTACCAATTGGGGTATTGTAGACCTTGGTTTTTCGAACTACACTGATAAAACTGATTATGGGAATACAGGAAGCTACCTGGTAAACAGGCCTGGTTCGCCTGCATTTTCAAAAGATGATTTTAAGGTTAAAGCCGGGAAGAGCATCAACGTGAATATTTGGTTCTTCATGCAGCGCCTTAGCCTCATCAAGCAAAATGTTAATCTTAAGTACGGGTTGGGCCTTGAGTTAAATAATTACCGGTATAAATCGGGTTCAGCAATCAGTTACCGCGAAGGAGGGGCTGTTCCTTATAGCGGTGGATTGCAAACCAATGCGCCATTTATCTTCAGGGATTCTATCAGTTTCTCTAAGAACAAGCTGGCTGCCGATTACCTTACCGTTCCGCTGATGATAAATTTTGCAACAAATAATTATAGCAATAAAAGAGGGGTTAGTGTAAGCTTTGGCGTGAGTGCAGGCTATTTATACAGCCAGCGCAACAAACAAAAAAGTGAAGAGAGGGGCAAGGAGAAAAATAAAGGGGATTATAACCTCGAGCGGTTCAAACTATCCTATATTGGTGAGCTAGGCCTTGGCCCTGTAAAATTGTACGCTTCATATGCTCCAAAATCTATGTATGAAAACGGGTTGGATATGCGGCCATTTAATTTTGGTTTCCGCCTGAGCAACTAAAATATTGTGTACTTTCTCTCTCAGCCTTCGTTTGTGAAGAATCTATGATTTGGATCGGGCGAAGGTTTTTTTATGTTCAATGTTTGTTTTTGCTTTCTTTGCAAGTGTCACAGATTGTATGAGTGTACAAAAACATATAAATGAATGCGCCAATAGATTTGGAAACGAGTTGCTGGCTGTTGATCCATTTACTATTTCTACCATACCATACTGCCGGAATTACCTTCTTCATATCATCAATCACCGGGCTTATTACCTGCGTATTTACTCCATGGTGCTGAGTAAAGTTGCTGAATACAGCCGAAAGCCCATTCAAGATATATCATTGCTTGAAGTGGGGGCAGGGAACGGGGTGCTGGGTATATTCGCCTCTTATTGCGGATTTGGTAATGTGTATATCAATGATGCTGACCAAAGGTTTACGTCAGCTGCTTCTGCCCTTTCGAAAAAAATGAATATACCCGTTACGGATTGTTTCACAGCCGATGCTTCATTACTTAAGCAGTGGAGAGTGAAACCGGATGCAGTTATAGGAACTGATGTTATTGAACATATCTATGACCTGGAGGATTTTTTTGAAACCATCTGCACACTCAATTCAGCCATTGTGCCGGTATTTACAACCGCCAGCAACCCCATGAATGCAAGAATAGTTGAACGTTTGCGAAAGCTTCAAATACAGGATGAGTATCATGGTACTATTCATCAAACAGGCGTGCATGCATCAGATGAACCACATCATTCTTATTTGTCTATTAGAAAGGAGATCATTGAGCGGCAACATATCCTGGAAGCTACCATGATCGATGATTTTGCAAAACGAACACGTGGGTTGAATGAGCAGGATATCCTACTCGCATTGGCTAAATACCAGTCTGGTAAGGTTCTACCAGTTCCTCTTAACGACCCTTGCAATACCTGTCACCCCATTACCGGTAGCTGGACGGAAAGGATACTCCCCATTGCCGTATACAGGGAATTGTATCAAAAGCACGGACTGGATTTTTTTATTTTCAACGGCTTTTACAATAGCCAGAAGCAAGGATTTAGAGGGATGGTTAACAAGACATTAAATATGGCATTGAAACTAATAGGTATCCGAATAGCGCCCTTCATCGTTTTTGCAGGAAGCAAAAAATAATTTATTTTACACAATGAATTGTTAATCTAAACGAGGCGGCTATAATAGAAATAAATGGCATATCGTTTGAGCATTAGCGAATAAATATTCATGTATGAAATTCCGTTTTGGGTTGCCTTTTTTTGCGCTTCTTTTGGGTCTTGGCCTTTCAGCTTTTATGTACAGCGACGCTTTTGTAGCAGTTTTTAAAAGCAACCATCCTGTAGAAAGCCCCTATTATATCGTGGTAGATAAGAGTGATTATGAATTAAAAGTGTACGATGCAGAAGGCTGGTATGCAACATATCCCATTGTATTTGGAAGCAAAGACCTTGGTGATAAAATGCGGGAAGGGGATAAGAAAACGCCCAACGGAACGTTTAAAGTGATTCTCAAAAAAATTCATCCGAAATGGGGCCCCGAATTATTGCTCGATTATCCCAATGAAGAAAGTTACCAGAAGTTTAAGCAACGCAAGGCGGAAGGGGTGATACCAAACAATGCAAAAATCGGGAATGGTATTGCCATACATGCTACAAGGCCACAGGAAGAGTGGACTGTTGATCAGTTTTACAACTGGACAGACGGATGTGTGTCTGTTAAGTATACCGAAATGCAGGATCTTTTTAGTTATATCCCCGAAGGAACAAAAGTTACGATTCAGCCATAAATAACAGGCTTCCATCCCCATAACTCAAAAAACGAAACTGATGATCAAGGGCGTATTGGTAGATACGCTTCCAATCATCACCAACGGCAGCGGCTACCAGCAATAATAAAGTTGACTGTGGCTGATGAAAATTGGTTACCAGTGCCCGTACAATCCTGAATTGGTAGCCCGGAGTAATTAATAATTGGGTTTGGGTGAATATTCGCTGTAGATTTCTATCTTTCATCCACTGTATCAATGCGCTTAGTGCTTCTTTTGCCGAATGGTTACCCTGGTTAAGTTGGGGGTCGTACACATCCCACTGCCCAATAGATAATTGGAGCGAAGCAGGATTTTTTATTGCTTTCACGCCCAGCCAATACAATGATTCAATCGTACGAAGGGAGGTGGTTCCTACGGCAATGACAAGGCTTTCTGTTGCCAATAAGGTTTCCAGTAAACCTATTCCTACATCTATCCATTCGGCATGCATTTCATGGCCTTCCATCGTAGCTGCCTTTACCGGTTTAAATGTGCCGGCTCCAACATGAAGTGTAATATTTTCCCGATGAATTTTTTTCTCTTCAAGGGATGCAAAAACCTGTTCAGTAAAGTGAAGTCCGGCCGTAGGTGCCGCCACTGAACCGTCGTGCTTTGCATAGATGGTTTGGTAACGGTTGCTGTCTGTTTTTTCGCTCTCTCTTTTGATGTAGGGTGGAAGGGGCACATCACCGGCCGTTTCTAATATTTCTGCAAAAGAAACGCCGTCCAATGACCAGTCAAAAGCAACAAGGTAAGCATCGGATAATTTTTCAACTATACGTGCCCGTAATATTCCGTTTTCCCTACCGATAGCAAAGGGTTTTTGCATGAATTCTTCCTTCCATTTAGATACCCCTCCAATTAAACATTTCCACCTCGCTTCACCCCTGGCATTCATGGCACTACTGTATTCTGTAACAGCCCCTGCAGGTTCGAGGCAAAAAATCTCAATGTTACTTCCTGTGGTTTTTTTAAAACGGATGCGGGCATTAATTACCCTGGTATTATTAAATACCAGTAAACTGTTTCCTGGGATATACGTTGCAATGTTTTTATATTGGTCTTCTTCCATTACCCCGTTTTTGTAAACAAGCAAACGGGAGGAGTCCCTTTCTTCCATGGGGAACAAAGCAATCCTGTCATCTGGTAACTGATAACTGAAATCGAGTATAGAAATGTTCCTGGGGTCCTTCATATTAAGTGGCGCTGGCTTATTGTGTAATTTCTACTTCCGGTTTTTTTCATCTTTTACCATTGCCTGATACAGAGCTTCCAAAAGCTTTGGCCGGATATTCATTTTATTAAAAAGTGAATTTCCGTATGGGTATAACCTGTTCGATAAAAAAACAAATACCAATTGATGTTCAGGATCGGCCCATGCACAGGTGCCGGTAAACCCGGTATGCCCGAAAGTACGTGCAGATGCCGAGCGTGCCGGGTAAGGTTCGGCTATGGTATCGTTGTTCCTGTAAGGTTTATCAAAACCATACCCCCTGCGGCTGCTGTCGCTTTTGTAAGTAGTAAATAATTCAATTGTTTCTTTGGTAATATAATGTTTGCCATTCCATTCGCCTCCATTCAACAGCATTTGCATGAGTGCCGATACATCCCTGGCATTTCCAAAAAGCCCTGCATGCCCTGCAACACCTCCCATGATGGCAGCACCAGGGTCGTGTACATCCCCTTTCAATTCCTGCATCCTGAAAACCGGTTCCCGTTCTGAAGGAGCGAGCAGGTTTGGCATAACAGTTTGGTGCGCCCTGAAACAAAGGCTGGGCAAAGACATTGGTTGATAGAAATGTTTATTTACATATTCATTCAACTGTTCACCGGATACTGTTTCAACCAGTTTGGCCAAAAATATAAAACTGTTGTCACTGTAAACATAGCGGCCTGATTTAGCGGTGTCGCTTTGCAAGATGCGATGATAAAATGTGTCGGGTACACTTTTGTTACTGTAAAATTTCCTGGCTACGCGGTTGCTATATTCACTATCATAGGAAGCACGGTACACTTTTTTTTGGGGAATGAGTTTTTCATCCAGTGTCTCTTTATAGAAAGGTATGAATGGAACTAGCCCTGCTTCATGCAATAGCAATTGTTCTATAGTAATATCTGCTTTGTTTGTTCCGGTTGTTTCGGGCAGGTAATCCTGGAGCTTTTTTTTTAAACTGATATTCCCTTCATCTGTGAGCCTCATTACGGCAAGGGTAGTGGCACATATTTTGGTAAGGGAAGCGAGGTCATACACAGATTCAGTTGTTACTGGATTTTTTTTTTCATAACTATAGTGGCCATACGCTTTTTCAAGTACTGCTTTCCCATTCTTTAACACCATGATCGCACAACCGGGCATTGCTTTTTTAGAAATCGCATCTTTTATGATGGAATCAACAGCGACCAGCTTGCTGGTATCAAAACCCGCTTCCGTTGCAGCGATGGAAGGGAAACCCATTTTGATTGCTGCAATGCCGGCCCCAAACTGGTAATTCTCACAAACTGTTACCGGCAAAGCCCCTTTGTATGGAAGTTCGCCTGACAGCATCCTGGCTGCGGTATGATGTACTATGCTGTCATCTTCATAACATACCACGAGGTTTTTAGCATTGCACCAGTTTTTAGCAG
>JBPOHG010000182.1:0-4724 GCA_052035835.1 Bacteroidota bacterium
ATGCGAAAACAATACCATTTTTTAAATACCACACCTGCAATACATTGCGAAATAAAAAGCCGATTTATTCAGGGTGATATCATTATAGACAAAGAAAGTGTTGCAGGATTTGGAAGCCAGCCAGTTGAAGCGACTGCCATTTACCATATCGAAAAAGGCAGGATCAGGAAAGTGTATTTTATTCAGTAGTAGTTATGGGTAGTAGCTGATTTTTCTTTTGATAATTGCTGTGGCCCGGAAATTTTCATATTGTACCATGTTTGTCCAGTTGCCTTGCCCGTCAAAAGTATAATCCCGGTAATACCCATGGTTGCGAAGTGTTTTGGGAGACTCAATAATATGAAAGCGCTCATTGGGTGGAATACGGTTGGAAGAAATCTGCTGGTTGTTTTTGTCGAAAAGTGTAAGGGCTGTTACCCTGTACAGAGAGTCGTACTGATAAACATACGTTTTATTGAACCCGATACCAAATAGGTGCAATGCAGCTTTTCGCTGATTCCCTTTCCCTTCAAAATTATATATATACCAGGCACTGGCCGTATCAGATTTTCCAAAGTATTCGTCCATCCTCAACAAAATCCCTAAGCTATCATAGCTAAATTTTTCTTTTCGAAAAGATTCATGCAGCCTTGTTTTATGATGCACCCGCCGCTCAATAATATTTCCAGTTTCATTATAGTAATACTGTGTAAAGCTGATATGGCTGCTGTCATTATAAGGATAATAGTAGCTGCTTTCTATATTTCCGCGATGATTGAATAAGATTGAATCCTGCATATCGCCATTGTTCACCATTGTGCCGCCAAAATTGGGGAAAGGCTCACCCGGCTGAATTTTTCCTTCAGCACTTATTTCAACTTTCATTTTTTGTATGTGAAGAGATTTTACACGGCCCTTCAGTTGCAAAGAAATATGGTCACATCCATGCCATTGGCCCTGTCCATGAACAGAAAGAATTGTTACATAAAGCGATAGAATTAAGAGGAAAAACTGTTTCGCAAACAACATAGGGTAAAGATAATCAAACTCAGGCTCTGTTACAATTATGGAATTCTATCCTGTTGGCCATTTGGGTATAGATATACAATTTTCCCGTTCAGCAGTCTTTTATACGGTTTGAAAGTATATGATTTCAGAAAGGGGTAGTGGGAATTTAATTTCACAATATGATACTCCATGTTAACGGGGGCGCAATTCAAAAAAAACAAAAAATATATTTTATGAAACCAAGACAATTACTCAGCTGCTTGCTATTATTCCTAGCAGTTTCGATGAATGTGCTGGCCCAGCAGGATATCGGGGCAGCCAGGAGCCTTGCTGCAAAGGGAATGTTTAAACAATCCATCGAACTATATTCAGCCATATTGGCTAACAATGACGCAGATATGGAGGCTAGGATTGGCAGGGCTTACACGTATTCATGGGCGCATCAATTTACATTGGCCAGGAAAGATTTTGAGAAAGTATTGAAAAATGATGCAGCAAATTTCGATGCTCAAAAAGGGTTGGCTTATATTCAGCTTTGGTCGGGCAGTTACCATGAAGCGGCTCAATCTTTCAGCAGATTAATAAAAGCCAATCCGGCTACAAAAGAATTGTATATAGCCCGTGGCCTGGCGCAATTGAATAATGGAGAACAAATGAATGCGAGGGCCTCCTTTCTGGGAGCTCAAAAAATGGATCCCTCAGACCAGGAGGTAAAAGGGTTCCTGGAGGCAGTGCGAACATCACCCACCATATTAGATGCAGATGTCATAGGCGGCATCTCAATCATTGATGGTGATACAAAGACAGGGCTACGCCTTGTGCAGGTTTCTTCGCAGGTTCTTCCAAAATTACAGTTGATGGCAAAATATGACAATTCACTTTCGCTCGACAATGCCAGTTTGTTGCTCAATAAAATCAATATACCTTATTATGCAGGAGCTGTTACATATCAATGGAACAGGTTTACCACTACACGCACAGAAGTAGGAGGAAGGAATATCAATTCTGGAAAGGCGAGTGCCGGATCAACTGAAATGCAATATGGCATAGAACAATTGTTCTATTTTAGAAAAGGTACAACCGTGAAAGCGGGAGCAGCATTTATTACTCCCGAAGAAGGGGAAAACGCTTATGTATTATCAGCAGGAATTGGACAAACCTTTCATAAGAAATTTACAGCGAGGATAGATTATTATTATGCAAACAGAAATATTCAGGCCACCACCGATAACCGTATTGTTATAAGCGGGGATTATCGTTTACCAGGAAGTGTACTTATCAATGCAGGTTTTTATGCTGGTAAATCTTCGAGCGACCTGCCTGAATTTTCAGGAAATATGTTTGGTTATTTTGGACGTACCATCATACCAGTAGGTAATAAGATTGCCTTTCAGGTTGGTGTAACCGGTGAAAACAGTTTCTTGCAAACCTTATTTACTGCAAACGCAGGATTACGATTCAGACTAGAAAAATAAATTATCTATGAACAACCTATTAACGTTTCCTGCCGCCCAAGCCGCAGAGAAAATAAGCTCATATACCATCCTCGAAACCATTGCACAACCAAAACGCACATCCATTGTTTCACCCAAACCAAGAATAACATTATATGCATGGATATTTGGTGTGTGGATAGCTTCCTTGTTATGGTTTGAACCCAGGCTATTTCAATTGTTGTCAATAGCAGACAATGGCTTTCAATTTTTCTCACTCATACTGTTCATCATTTTTATTGATTTTGCATGGTTATATGGGATATACAATATTTGTATAGTTTTATTTGCTGTGTATTACCGGCTGCGTTACCAACGCCACAAAAAGTCGGTGTCATTGCCAATGGTATCTTTCCCATCAGTTGCTATACTTTATACAACATGCAATGATTTTGTTGCAGAAAGTGCATTCTCCTGCCTTCACCAGGATTATCCCGATTTTACTTTATATATTTTAGATGATAGTACCGATGAGTCATTTAAGAAAATGGTAGACCGTTTTGCGCTGGTTGACGAAAATAGAATTGTAGTGGTAAGAAGGCCAAACAGGGTGGGATTTAAAGCAGGCAATATGAACTATGCACTTACGCATATTGCTAACCGTGAAAAATATTTTGCCATTGCTGATGCCGATGAAATTTTGCCTGCAGATTTTCTGCGCAAGTTGGTTCCCATTATGGAGCATGATGCAACATGTGGTTTTGTACAAGCCAACCACAGGGCTAATCCTAATTCAGAATCAAGGATACAACAGGATATGGGGGTAGGGATCAATACGCATTGGAAATGGTATCAGCCGTTAAGGAATAATTATGGTTTTGTTATGTTCCTTGGGCATGGGGCATTGCTTCGCTATGATTGTTGGAAAATGATCAATGGGTTCCCTGATATTGTGAGTGAAGACCTTGGCTTTGCCATCGCAATTCGTGAGAAAGGCTACAGGGGATGGTTTGAAGAGAGTGTAACCTGTTACGAGGATTTTCCGGATAGTGTTCGTTCCTTCAGGATCAGGCATATGAAATGGACGAGGGGTACATGTGAATTTCTTCACAAAAAAATGTGGTGGTTGATCAAGGCTAAAAATATCAGCCTGGTAGAAAAAGCTGATATTTTATTTCCAACACTCAATCTGCCATTGACACTTGTTTTCTTTTTGTTCATGGTAAATACGAACCTGTTGATGCCAGCACTTTTTGGGCATACAAAAGATGTTACATTGGTGTTTTCGGGTATAGAATGGGTATTGCCAATTACACAGCTGGATGCAGGATTCTCTGTCATTAATACAGCAGATTTTTATGCCATTACGGTACTTACTTTTTTTGCACCCGTACTTTGCTTTTGCCTTGCCATGCGCCGGGTTCCGGGAAAATTGTTTAAATTTTTAAGTTATAGCACTGCATTGTATGCTGCCTTAAGCATATTATCTGCCATTGGAGTTCTCACTTATATGATTTCAAAAAAGGCGATTTTTCTGGTAACCGGTGATAAAACACAAGGGAGTACCGCAACCAACGATTCTGCTGAAAGGCACAGTTTTGCAGCCAGGTGGAAAGACGGATACCAGCAGTTTATTGGTAAAAGCCATCCCGATTCATGGATCGTACAAACGCTCGAAATAACACTGGCTTTGGTATTCCTGGTAGCCGGTTTAATGATGATGCAGGTTTCCTTTTTTGGATTGTGCTTAGCATTTCTATTATTGCCATTATTGCATCATGTAGGATGGAATAAACTATGGGTACGGTTCCTGGTATATATTCCTTTTCTTTTGATCCTGGGAGGCGTTTTGTTGAGCAGTATGAGTGTGATGGGTATGCAGTCGGTCTTCTTTGGATATGGGTTTCATTTCTAGTGAGTTGGAACAAACCTGACATGGAATTAAATAGCACTATAACAGGTTAGTTGATGTTTCTTCGGGTATTTGCTAAGTACATTTACTATTTGAATTTCGGAAGTAGCATATTATCTTGCATCAGCTAACCTAATTTAATCCTATGAAAAAGAAAACCAGCTTTCTCTTATTGAGTATTTCATTGTTGTATTATTCATCAGTAAATGCTCAACTTAAATCAAGTAATATTTGTCCGGCGTTTATAGTAGATATTATGGATGGGAGTGTGAACAAACTCTATCCTGAATCCCCATACGATGAAATCAAAACAAAATTACCTTGTTTCAATGAGTCTATCGATGAGCCTTCAGCAACCGGTTGCGCAGGTGTGTTTTACAAGGACAAAGGGA
>JBPOHG010000210.1:0-5449 GCA_052035835.1 Bacteroidota bacterium
TGAGCCTTTCCCTGGTATTTGTTACCCCAATGCCACTTTGGTTTTCGTCGCTCACCTGGCTGCGTACTTTGTTGTTTGTAACCATCATTTGCAATTGATGCTGGCTGATGTTGATATGGATCAGGATGATGGACTCAGCTTCTGCATTTACCCCATACTTAAATGCGTTCTCTATAAATGGTATCAGGATCAATGGGGAAATTTGTTCATCGGTTGCATGGCCTGATATTGAATAACTCAGTTCCATTTCCTTTCCAAAGCGAAGTTTTTGCAGGTCGATATAATTGCTGATGTATTCAATCTCTTTTTGCAACGGAACAAAGTCATTCATCGATTCATTTAACACATACCTCATCATGGCCGAAAGCTTTTGAACAGCCGGGGCGGTAGCATCAGCTTTTTGTATGGCAAGAGAGTAAATAGAATTGAGGGTATTGAATAAAAAGTGCGGATTGATTTGCGCTTTCAGGTATGATAATTCGGCATTTAATTTTTCTTTTTCTGTTCGTTTCCACCGGTTGCTGATGCGCAGCAGCAATGAAAAAAAAGCTACGGCAAGGAAAAGAAAGAAATTGTGGTTAATGCGCACGAAGAAAAAATTCCTCATCCTTGGAGGCCTTGCACCAAAATGAGCATGCCTTTTAAATCCTTGTGGGGGCTCTGGTATGCTGTCGAATACCTGGGGGATATAAGCAATGAGCCACATACATGCCAAAAGGATCAGTGCATACCAAAGGTATTTTTTTGTAAAGAACAGCCTTGGAATAAGTAAATAATAGTTCAGGTAAAAGAACAGGATCAGCAAACTGAATTGAATGAGGTCCCTGCTGCTGATGATGCTCAACCCAAACAAACCGTTCCCGTGCATGTGTGGCGAAGTGAAAAAGGGAACCGACAGGAATACCAAGCACCCGGTTATATGAACTAACCAAAAATATCGTTTGGGTATCATCGGGGTTCTTTGTTCCATAAAACTAATGATAGGGCTTTAGCCGGTTTTCTTTTTGAGGTGATCCATTGATATGTGTCGGCTAAACAATTGCATTTTTAGTAAGCTCATTGTTTACCGTGCGCCAGATATGGAGCGGGTTTTCGTTTGTAAGTTCGATGGGCAGTAAATGGTTGGGCCAGTTTTGAAATGCCAGTGGACGGGCAAAGCGCCGGATACCATCGGCACCCACTGCGGTAAAGCGGCTGTCGGTACTGGCCGGGAAGGGGCCACCATGCTGCATAGATAAGGCTACTGTTACACCGGTGGGCACAGCATTGAATAGCAGCCTTCCGCAACGTTGGGCAAGGGTATCTTTGAGTGACGAAAAGCTGGCCATATCGTTTTCTGTTCCCATGAGAGTGCAGGTGAGTTGCCCGGCGAGGCTATTGGCTACCTGCATACATTCATGTTCGTTGGTGCATACTACCAGTAATGAATAGGGGCCAAATACTTCCTCGTGCAACAGCGGGTTGCTGAGGAATGTGGCTGCAGTGGTTTTAGCGAGCATGGTATCGGCTTCATCTTTGGAGGATCCTGCCATACCGGTCGCTACAACCTGGATGCCCGTTTGCTGTGCTGCCCTGTTTTTCTTTTTATGATAGTTTGCGGCTATGCCACTGTGCAACATCGGCATGGGGGCCGTTTGTGAGAGCAGGCTGCCGAGTTGTTCGCAAAAAATTTCGAGTGCCTTACTTCGTATACCGATGAGCAGGCCCGGGTTGGTACAAAATTGCCCTGCGCTGAGCGTGATCGAATGGGCAAACATGGCTGCTGCATCATGGGTATGTTCCTGCAGGTAATCGGGGAGCAGGAATACAGGATTGATGCTGCCCATTTCTGCAAATACCGGAATGGGTTCGGGGCGTTGTTGGCCCCAGTCGAAAATCTGCCTGCCACCCTGGTATGACCCGGTAAACCCAACGGCTTTTATCAATGGGTGTTTCACCAATGCTTCACCGGCTTCGGGTGAGCTGTCGCTGATATGTATAAACACATTTTTGTGAACTGCAGTTTCCTGCAGGGCTTGTTGAATACAGGCAGCCACCTGTTCACTGGTGGCGGGATGTGCAGGATGTGCTTTTACAATGACCGAACAACCGGCGGCCAATGCACAGGCCGTATCTCCTCCTGCTGTAGAATAAGCAAATGGGAAATTGCTGGCGCCGAACACCAGCACTGGCCCAAGTGGAACCATGGTTTTCCTGATATCGGGAGCGCCGGCATGGGCCGTATCAATCCTTGCATCGAGCCATTGGCCATTTTCACAGGCGCTGGCGTATCTGTTGAGTTGAAAAACTGTTCTGTTGAGTTCGGTTTGCAACCTCGCTGCTCCCAGATTTGTTTCATGCATGGCCGTTTGAATAAGGGATCCGGCATTTCCGGAAATATGAACAGCGATGGCCCTCATCAGGGCGGCCCTTGTACTGAGTGGTAGATGGCGGTAGATGGCAAAAGCTTCGTGGGAAAGAAATACTTGTTCGTTTAGTTGCTGCATATACAAAACTTAATAAAACAGGGAATCATGAATAAAGTTACTGTGAAAGGTAATTAGATTCATGCCGGATGTTATAAACTGTAGTAAATTCCATAATCAAAATAACCCGATGAAATTGTATCGTTCCATTTTTTTCATAGTAGTTGTTATCCTGGGCAATCTATCAGATGCAGTATCCCAGGCCCCGTATGGTTTAGAAGAAGCTTTTTTTAATAAGCATTGCAGCAATTGCAGGGAAATTATTTTTGCTAAGCCCGATGAAGTATTGTTTGGGATAGACATCCAAATGAACGGGGATATTTATTTTTCGACGAATAATAGGGAGTGGTTCAACAAGATCATCAAGTCGGATGCTTATGGAATCAGTGTTGACCTTGTTGATATGGAAAGGTACAACTGCAGGAAGAAAATAATAGAAAAGGACAATGATGCGTGGGCGCCAAAAGGCACTATGATGATGCCAGTATACCGCAAGCAGTTATTACAAAATGAAATGAATCTTAGTAGTGGCCATATCTATACAAAAATTGGAGTGTTGCCTTCAACATTAAAAGGGAAGACACTCGAGGCCAACCTGGTTATATTAAATGGGAGGTATATATGCTACTATACCAATTTTTTAAATATTGATAGAAGCGTTTGGGACTTGTTGCCGATGGGATTGTTTACTGATTCGGTTACCAGGTTTAATACCATTCATGAAGAAAAAAATACAGATGGTTTTACGTATGACCAGCAGATGCAAATGGTCATTCCTTTTGAAAAGGGCACGGCAATTTTTACTGAAAGTATGTTGCAGCCATTATTGGATTCGGTGCATTTGCCAGATTACCGGATTCGTTTTGCAGAAATCAGGGCATATAGTTCTGTTGAAGGAAAGTCGTCTGTTAATAAAGCGTTGATGCAAAAAAGGGCCGATGCAGTGGTGGCTGCCATTGAAAAAAGCAATGAAGTGAAAGCAACATATAAAGTGTTGACTGCAGAAAACTGGGTTGAGTTTTTACAAGATATACAGGGTACCCGTTTCAGTAATTTATTGCAACTTTCAAAAGCGGGGATTAAACAAAAGTTAACGGATGCCATATTGGCGAAAGAGGCAGAACCAATTTTAGCTAAGCATAGAAAAGTGATTATTACCTTTTATCTGAATGCTAAAAAGCCCTCTCAGCAAATGGTTGATGAAGCGATTTTGAGCAATTTTAAAAAAGCACTGGATGATAAGGATTTTTCGAAGGCAAGGGAGATTCAACAGGAGCTTTTCGAACGCATTAGAGATAACCGGTTGCCAAACGATTATATTGGCAAAGTTGAAGTGCCGATGGAATTGGCATATGCAGATATATTGAATGACCGGGAAGTATACAGGTATTTACTAAGAGCCACTTCCGAATATGAAGCGTTGTATCATTTTTTGTCGCTGCAAAAATTAGATCCATCCAATGGGAAAATTAGTTATAATATCTGTTCCCTTCGGTTCTTTCTTTGGAAGAATGGGGAAGATACACTGGCCTCCGGGATATTAAAAAGAGATATTGCTACACTCGAGAAAAAAGGGATTCATAAAGACCTGGTGAGGCGGATGCAAATAAAATATCAAATTTTAATGTGTGATAGATATATGAATCAATATGAGTATGAAAAGAAAGATACGGCATTGGAAATGATTCGAGACATTTACCAACAGCTTACCCTTACAGATCGGGAAATATATTCTTTGGCAAAGTATTTTTCCTATTATTCCCGGGGCGATTGGGCCAAGGAGATGATAGAACCGAGGGTGAATAGCATAAAGGTGAATGAAAACCTGTTGTTTTATTATATCAATTTGCTATTCTATGAGGCTGATTTTGAGTCAGAGGTTTTCACTGGTGCTGTTGCGAATGCGATCAATCTGAACAGGGAGCGGTTCTGTAATTTTTTCAGGCCCAACCATGCAGGGGGAGCCGGTATGCAACTGCTCGACTATGAGGAGCTGCGGAAAGTGTATTGTGAGGAATGTGCATCGCAGTAACTAGCGATATAAACTAGATAGTAAGGTTCATTTAAAAATGTTCACTTCACATTGAACGCATAAAAAGGCCATTTTATCCTGAATAGCTGGTTTTCAAAAACTTATAAGTAACCATAAAAATTCCTGGTCAAAAAAAAGCCTGATAATCAATATAAATGGGGGTTGCAACTTTTTATAGTACCGCATAAAAATGAGCCTTTCCAGGCCCTCAAATGCAGCATTGTTTGTGTGATTTTCAACCATTTTTTTGGTGCAATTGACTGGTATTCAGTTGATTTAGAGGGGTTGTGCAACCCCTGCAACCCTTTTTGCAATGGGTTACCCCTTTTCTTTGTGCCCCTATGCATATTCCTATCCATTTTTCGCTTCAGCAAGTAGCAGGCCGACCGTTAAAATCGGGTGTTCAAAACAGGGTTTTGTTCGGGTCTTCTTCGGGTCTTCCAGTGGTCTGCGCCGGGTCTGCTTCGGGAAATCCCGAACAAACACCCTAACAACACCCGAACAAACCCCGGCCAATGTCTCCAAATTCCCGAACAAATGCATCGCAGGTATGTCTATGCCCTTTGGCAGAACCAGCGCAGGGCTGTCCGGGATACCAGCGCATGGATGGGACACATACCAGAAAGCTGCCCATGATTGCTGAAACGATGAAGTTGTGTTCAAACAAGGATTGGCTAACGGGTAAGCATGATAGCAGTATTACCTGAGGGATTTTGTTTTTGAAGATGTAGATGTTTGTAAAGAACGATGAGGAGCTTCTGAGGCCTGAAATATTTAAAATCAAATCACGGCTGTTCATGGTAAGTTCTTTGACATTGTGGGATAAAAATTTTCTGCCGCTGTTGGTCTTCGACTATCAAAGCGCCTGCCGCCGCGTGGTGTTATCACCAGCGGCCTTTAGCTCAGTCTGCGATATGATTAGATTAATTTTTTGAGTTTACATACAAAAAAC
>JBPOHG010000249.1:0-7773 GCA_052035835.1 Bacteroidota bacterium
GCGCTGGTTAAATGGCAGTAACTCATAATGGTACCTCCCCCACTCGGTAAGGCAGGAGACGGAACAGGACAGCTTCCCGAAGGGTAACCTGCACTATCGCCACAGCCATCAATTTTGGTATTGTTTCCATTCCATACACAATCATGTGTGTGCCTCGAGCCTAGGGAATGCCCCTGTTCATGCGAAATGACAGACACCGTCCATGAGTAAGTTGGTACTGTATTATATCCGTTACTGATACCAGCATATGCCATTCTATACCTTGTTTGGCTGTTGCAAAGGCCATTGATCCATGCAATTCCACCACTTCCCTGGTAACCGATCAAAGTAGCAAGATCGCCATCAAAGCTGGTACGGTTTACACCAAATTGATCGAGGTAATTGGAAGTAGAAGGACCGGTATAAGGATCGGTAGTCGTCCAAACAAACAGCGTTTTAAGCGTTATGCTGATTCCGTCGTTTGCATATAGAGTTGCAACCTGGTTAAATATGCCCTGTATGAATGTATTAACATTCGCAACTGAGCCCCTGGTATTGAAAATATCCACATCAGTTTCCCAGTACCAGTTTACACATTTGCTGGTAAGCCCGGCCGTAGAATTCGCGTCCTTCATATCCTTCATATATGTAGCTGGTTCAAGCGGAATTTTTGTATCGGTACCACAGTCAATCAGCGGCTTTTCCCTGAGGTCCCGCTCATTGTAGATAATGTGCTGATTTCGCTCATTTTGAAGCTTTCCTATGACAAAACTGGTTTCATTAACACCGATGATGCCCGAAATTTCATTTTCTGAAATAGAAATGGCTGCCACTGAATTGGGCTCATTTTGTACCATGCCTCTGAAATGAAGGACATTTGGCAATAGATATGATTTTCCATCACTTGATATTAATCTGAATCCATTGGGAGAAATATCCTGCTGGTACAATAAAAGGGTGATTTGCCTTCTATGCCCGGGAACCGGAACTGTAATGGTTAGGAGAGACGGTTTCGATTGCAGGATATCTGTTGTAGAAATTTCATCTGCCAGTACATAGTTGCTAAGCATTTTATCGATGTCAAGGTTGGGTTGCTTATTGACTGATTAACCAATATGAGGTACGGCTAAATGAGCCATCCTTCTGCAATTGGGCTACTTTTTGAGCTATTTTTCCCGTTTGACCCCATAGATTCATGACCATCATACTGGAGAAAAGGAATACAAAGGATGTTCTTTTAAAAAGAAAAGTGATTTTCATAGGTTAGGTGGTTCGTTAAGAGGTTACAGCGGATAACGAAAAACAGTCCGGTTTATTTCTATAATAAAAATAAATCCCTGCCCTAAAATTGATGGCTACGTTAGATCCCATTCAATCAGCAACTTACATTTTAGAAATTGCGGAGATGCCGGTTTAGTTTTTTTTAAGTTTTCGGTTAGCAACGGCATTGCCATCTGGTTAAATAACAAACGCAATTATAGGAGAAAAGGTTTTCGTCTAATACGGTGATATAAGTCAGTGCGAAAGCAAACCATAATCAGCACTTAGTGTAACTACTGATACTGTGTATGCATTGTTCAACCAATAATTTTGAAGCATTAAAATACCAGAAATGAAAATCGAGCAAATTTATACAGGTTGCCTGGCAGAGGCAGCATATTATATTGAGAGCGAAGGAGAGGTGGCCATCATTGATCCATTGAGAGAAACCAAACCCTATATTGAAAAAGCAGCAGCCAACGGGGCAACAATAAAATATGTGCTGGAAACGCATTTTCATGCAGACTTTGTATCGGGGCATATCGACCTTGCTTCAAAAACAGGGGCGACATTGATTTTCGGCCCAACAGCATCGCCGGATTACCCTGCCCATATTGCAGTTGATGGAGAAGAATTTACGTTGGGGAACATCACGATAAAAGTGCTGCACACACCGGGCCATACGCTTGAATCGTCTACTTTTTTATTAAGAGATGAAAACGGGAAAGACCATGCGATTTTTACCGGAGATACATTGTTTATCGGTGATGTGGGCCGCCCCGACCTCGTTCAAAAACTAAAAGCCGAGATCACGCCCACTTATCTTGCCGGGCTGTTGTTTGATTCGTTGAGAAATAAAATTATGCCACTGGCCGATGATGTCATTGTATACCCGGGGCATGGGGCTGGAAGCGCCTGTGGTAAAAACATGAGCAAGGAAACAGTGGACACACTTGGGCATCAGAAACAATTCAATTACGCACTCAGAGCTAATATGAGCCGCGATGAATTCATCAGGGAGGTTACTAACGGTTTGGCAGAGCCGCCGCAGTATTTTCCGTACAATGTGCTCATGAATGTTAAAGGGAATGTACCCTCTATCGACGATGTTATCAAAATGGGAACCAGGCCGCTGGATGCACAGGCTTTTCAACTATTATGGGAAACAGAACATGCTTTGGTACTCGATACGAGGAGTAAGGAGGTATTTCCCAAAAAGTTTATCACCGGGTCGGTATTCATCGGATTAGATGACCAGTTTGCGCCATGGGCGGGTGCGCTGATCTCCGATCTGCAACAACCTATCTTACTGGTGACCGATGAAGGAAGAGAAGAAGAAGCAGTCATCCGCCTGTCGAGGGTGGGGTACGATAAAAGCATCGGGTTTCTTAAAGGAGGTATGGAAGCCTGGTCGGCAGCTGGTTTTAGTACCGACAGCCTTGATGAGGTAAGTGCCGAAGTATTTGAACAACAGTTTATCCTTAATCCATCTATCAACTTACTGGATGTAAGAAGAGAAAGTGAATACAATAGCCAGCATCTCGAAGGGGCCGATAATTTTCCATTGGATTTCATTCATTCAAACATTAGCAGTCTGGATAAATCAAAACAATATTTTATTCATTGTGCAGGCGGATACCGTTCTGTGATTGCAGCGTCAATCTTAAAATCAAGAGGGTATAATCATATTGTAAACATCCGAGGAGGGTTTAAAGCACTCAGTGCTACCTCGCTAAAAAAGACCGCGTACCAGGTGCCAGAAACGATGTTGTGATAACAAACAGTGGATGAACAGTAAAGGCCGGATTTGTTCCGGCTTTTCTGTTGTTAGCCGGGGTGACAAATATCACCCTCTTTGATATTTGCCTGTAGTAACTTGCACGCTAAATACATAAGATGGATACTACATTCAATGAGCTGATACAATCTGATAAACCGGTTGTGGTAGATTTTTTTGCTGAATGGTGTGGCCCGTGTAAAATGATGGCGCCAATTCTTAAAGAAGCAAAATCGCTTGTAGGCGACAATGCTACCATCATCAAAGTAGATGTAGACAAAAACCCCGCAGCGGCAGCAAAATTTGGTATTCAGGGGGTGCCAACCATTATGATATTTCAGCATGGGGAAGTGAAATGGAGGCAATCGGGGGTTGTTCCTGCTAAGTTACTTGTTGCGGAAATCAATAAACTGCATTGATCTGTTTAATTTTATCAGGAAAACAGTTCATCCAACAATGATTGTACAACATCAATTACAGGAATTATTCCCTCACCTCGAAGAAGGCTTGTATGAGGAAATGATCAAGTACGGCGAAATAAGGGAAGTTCCCGCAGGGACTACATTGCTACGCATTGGCCAAACTATCCGCTCTACCATGCTGGTGCTCGATGGAATTGTAAAATTGTACCAGGAAGATGAAGAGGGGAACGAGTATTTTATCTACCATATCCAGCCAGGCCAGGCTTGTGCCGTATCAATGGTTTGCACTTACCAGGCCGAGCAAAGCCAGGTAATGGCAAAGGCACTCACCGACGTTACCCTGCTTACGATCCCGTTAGAATTCATGGATAAATGGTTGAGTAAATTTAACAGCTGGCACTATTTTGTTATCCGCACCTATAAAGCCCGCTACGAAGAACTTTTACGAACCATCAATGAAATTGCTTTCAAAAATATGGATGAAAGGCTGGAGTTCTACCTGCTTGCACAGGTAAAACAATTCGGTAACCAGGTAAAATTAACCCATCAGGATATTGCCAATGACCTCAATTCATCACGGGAAGTAATCAGCCGCCTGATGAAAAAAATGGAAAGAAACGGTTGGATCATTATTCACCGCAACTCATTTGAATGGATCAGGAAATAATCCCAAATACAATCACATAATTTTATGATACAGGTCACCCTGCCTGCGGTGGTTTTTCTGGAAATTAGTACCACAGCATTCTTATCAAAAAAACAAACACAATGGAAACCATAACAGCGATGCCACGCATTGGCGACAAAGCCCCCGATTTTGAAGCAGTAACAACTACGGGTACCCTCAAATTTTCTGAATATAACAAAGACAACTGGGTAATTTTATTTTCACACCCGGCCGATTTCACACCTGTATGCACAACAGAGTTGAGTGCATTTGCAACTGAAATGAAATTTTTTGAGTCCCATAATACCCGGTTAATAGGGTTGAGCATCGACAGCATTCATTCGCATATTGCCTGGGTAAATGCAGTACAGGAAAAAACCGGTGTTTTATTTGAGTTTCCTATCATAGCAGATATTGATATGAAAGTAGCCAGGCTTTATGGCATGCTTCAGCCCGGTGAAAGTGAAACGGCAGCAGTAAGAGCAGTATTTATTATTGACCCTCTGGGCACAATCCGTTTAATCATGTATTACCCGCTGAATGTGGGCCGTAACATGGAGGAAATCAAACGTTGCCTCTTAGCATTGCAAACAACGGTTCAGCACAGTGTAGCATGCCCGGTTAATTGGAAACCCGGCGAAAAAGTAATCGTCCCCGCTCCTAAAACACTGGCCGGGCTTGTAGAGAGAAAAGAAAGCCAGTTGGAAATGGTAGACTGGTACCTGGCCAAAAAGTCTGTGTGATCTTAACAAATCCTTTTGTATATATGTGACAAATGTCCCACATGCCCCGGGTGGTATGTGGGATATTTGTATCCGATATGATAATAGAACAAATTTATACCGGATGCCTTGCACAGGGCGCTTATTATATAGAAAGCAAAGGGGAAGCAGCAATTATCGACCCGCTACGTGAAGTAGAGCCATATATTCAAAAAGCCCGCAACAACCAGGCAAAAATTAAGTACGTGCTGGAAACACATTTTCATGCCGATTTTGTATCCGGCCACCTGGACCTTGCAGCCAATACCGGGGCACAAATTGTGTACGGCCCCACTGCCAAACCATCATTTCCTTTTTATTCGGCAAAAGACGGGGAGGATTTGCGTTTAGGCGATATCGTTATTAAGGTATTGCATACACCTGGCCATACGACGGAAAGTACCTGTTACCTGTTGCTAGATGAATCGGGACAGGAAAAAGCCTTGTTTAGTGGGGATACATTATTTATAGGCGATGTAGGCCGCCCCGACCTGGCACAAAAAATTGCATCAGAACTTACCCGGGAAAAACTCGCCGGTATGTTATTTGATTCACTTCGGGAAAAAATTATCCCCCTGCCCGATGATGTCATGGTTTACCCGGCACATGGTGCAGGTAGTGCCTGCGGAAAAAATATGAGCAAGGATACCTTCGACCGCCTGGGCCATCAAAAACAAACAAACTATGCGTTGAAAGCAAATATGTCTAGGGACGAATTTATTTCAGCAGTAACGGAAGGGCTCACCACACCCCCTGCTTATTTTCCTGAAAACGTACGGCTAAATAGTGAAGGGTATGAACGCATTGAAAATGTACTTAAAAGAGGCCTTCAACCACTGTCCCCGGAAGCTTTTGAAAAAGCTGCAAACGAAACCGGCGCCCTTATTTTAGATGTAAGGGAAGCCGAAACCTTTGCAATGAGATTTATCCCTAATTCCATCAATATTGGAATAGACGGGCAGTTTGCCCCCTGGGCTGGCGCTTTGATAGCAGATATCAATCAACCGATCCTCTTCGTTGCAGATCCCGGAAGAGAAGAAGAAGTGGTTACCAGGCTAAGCAGGGTAGGGTACGACCATGTGATAGGTTATTTGCAGGGAGGAATACATGCATGGGTAAATGCAGGAAAAGAAACTGATACGATAGGGCTTATTTCAGCTGGGGAACTCAAACAACTGATCGGCCATGATAACAATATAACAGTATTGGATGTACGCAAACGTTCAGAACATACCAGTGAACATATCATACCAAGTATCAACATCCCATTAGATGATATGAATACCGCAATGCAGTCCCTAGATAAAAGCAAAACATATTATGTACACTGTGCAGGGGGGTATAGGTCAATGATTTTTATCTCCATATTAAAAGCAAGGGGATACGATCAACTTGTAAATGTCAAGGGTGGCTTCAAAGCCATTAAAGAAATGAATGGGTTTCATACCAGTGAGTATGTATGCCCGACAACATTATTATAAAATAAAAAATAAGCACATGTTTAGTTTTCTCAAAAAATTAGCCGGAGGCGGAGCTACCGCCGATTTTAAAGAGTTGGTGAAATCCGGCGCGGTAATTATTGACGTAAGAACCCCTGCCGAATACCGTGGCGGGCATGTAAAAGGATCGATCAATATACCACTTGACCAGTTGAAAGCGCATGCCGGTGAATTGAAGAAAAATCAACATCCGGTAATTACCTGCTGCAGAAGCGGGAGCAGGAGTGGAATGGCAAAATCTATGTTATCTGCCGCAGGGATTGAATGTTACAATGGTGGGCCATGGGATGTATTAAACAATGTAATCAGGTAATATGAAAAAATTGATCGCCAATCCTATCAGGGTTATAAGATTGCTACTGGGGGCCGCAGCCATTTATTATGCCATCGTTTCCCAGGATGTATTATTGGGAATTGCAGGCGGATTGTTTTTACTAATGGGGATCTTCAATGCAGGGTGCTGTATGGTTGGAAGCTGCGGAATTCCTAATACAAGCAAGCGCAACAAATCACACTCAGCAATTGAAACATATGAAGAAATTTCTTCGAAATAATGCTTGGGCTATCATTGGCGCTTTATTGGGTGCCATAGCAGGATATTTTTACTGGAAACAGGTGGGTTGTAATTCGGGTACTTGCTCCATTACATCAAAGCCGCTTAATAGCACAATTTATTTTGCCATATTAGGGGCATTGTTTTTCAGCTTGTTTCAGCCAAAACAAAACAAGGCCGGTTAACCAATGAAACATTTCATCAGAAAGGCCGGCCTTGCAAAAGCCGGCTTATTTTTTTACCGGACAGGTGTTTAAGCCAATCAGGCTATACAGCGGGCAAAAACTTACCAGGCTGGTGAGTACAAAAACAGCACCCAGGATTACCAGTACCAGGCCCAGGGTTCCGGTAACCACTCCACCAAAATAGAGATAAGCAAATAATCCCGCCAATAAGATGCGGATGATACGGTCTACATTTCCCATGTTCTTTTTCATACAACTATGTTTTTAGTTTTTCAATAACTGTTGCAATTACCAGTACGAGCGACAGGCAGAGTATACAAACCAATAATATTTTTAAGGCTTTTTGCCGCATGTGTTGGAAACTGATGTAAAGCTAATGAAGGGCGCATGCGAAAACGGTGACATGGGTTACCGGGCTATAAAATTTCTATACCCCTTGGTAGTTGCTTTACTTTTTTCTCGTGTTCAAGCTTCTTCATAACCCTTGAAATCACTTCCCGGGCAGTACCCAGTTCGGCCGCAATTTGATGGTGGCGCAAATCGAGCAGCTTTGTATTTTTACGGCGGCCTTCTTCTTGCAAATAAAGATACAATCGCTGGTCGAGCCGGTTGTAGAGTAAATGATTAATGGTGTCGAGCAGGGCTGTGTAACGGTTGTTATACAGGCTGA
>JBPOHG010000233.1:0-9051 GCA_052035835.1 Bacteroidota bacterium
TCATCAGGCCATTAAAAGACAAGCTGATTAAAACCGGATTGGATTTTGACATCTACGGCCGCCCAAAAAGCATCCACTCCATTTGGTCGAAAATTAAGAAGAAAGGAGTTGCCTTTGAGGAAGTGTATGACCTGTTTGCGATCCGCATCATAGTAAATTCTGTTCCCGAAAAAGAAAAAGAAGATTGCTGGAAAGTGTACAGTATTATAACGGATGAATACAACCCTTCGCCAGAACGGTTACGGGATTGGTTGAGCAACCCCAAAAGCAATGGCTACGAAGCATTGCATACCACCGTAATGGGCCCACAGGGAAAATGGGTGGAAGTTCAGATACGTACCAAACGGATGAATGAAATTGCAGAAAAAGGCCTTGCCGCACACTGGAAATACAAGGAAGGTAAAGACGATGAAAGCAGGTTCGATAAATGGTTCCACCAGATCAGAGAAGCATTGAGCAACCAGGATACCAACTCATTGGATTTCCTGCAGGATTTCAAAACTTCTTTCCTTACCGAAGAAATTTATGTGTACACCCCAAAAGGCGATGTAAAAATGCTGCCGATAGGCGCTACAGCGCTTGATTTTGCATTTAGTGTACACACGGCCGTTGGGGTGAAGTGCATAGGCGCAAAAGTGAACCATAAACTGGTTCCCATCAGCCATAAATTGCGAAGCGGAGACCAGATAGAAATCATTACCAGTGCCAAGCAAAAGCCCAATAGCGAATGGCTCAACTTTGTGGTTACAAGCAAAGCCCGCTCTAAGATCAAAGACTCCCTGAAAGAAGAGAAAAGGCAAATAGCAGAAGTTGGAAAATACATCCTGCAGCGCAAGCTCGACGGCATGAATGCAGCCATGAGCCAATCGAACCTGGAAGAACTGGCTACTTATTACAAATTGGGGAGTTCACTCGACCTGTTATATGAAATCGCCATAAAAAAACTTGATCTAAAAGAATTAAAAGAATTCACTGTTCACGGAGACAAACTTGTTCCGCCCAGGGTGAACAAACCAGTCCCAGAAGAAAAACCCGACTCTTTTGAATACAAACCTGCCAGCAAAAAAGATACGGAACTGATCATTTTTGGCGAAAGCAGCGACCGCATCATGTATACATTGGCCAATTGCTGCAAACCCATCCCGGGCGATGATGTGTTTGGTTTTATCAGTACTGGTGAAGGGTTGAAAATCCATCGTACCAACTGCCCCAATGCTGCAAGGTTATTGGCCAATTACGGCCACCGCGTAGTAAAAACCAAATGGGCCAAAAACAAAGAAATTTCATTCCTTACCGGTTTGAGGATAATTGGTTTAGACGATGTGGGTGTCATCCATAAAATCACCAACCTCATCAGTGGCGAACTCAAAGTAAATATTTCGGCCATGACCATTGAAGCAAAAGACGGTGTTTTTGAAGGGAATGTAAAAGTATTTGTACATGATAAGGAAGAACTCGATCACCTGGTAGGCCAATTGCTGGCTTTGCCGGGAATTGAGCGTGTAGACAGGTACGATACAGAATAAACTGACCAAGTTTTTTGTTATTTTTACTAAAAGTATACCACAAACGATATTTCAAACAGAAAAAACAAACATTATGCAAGAACTCATTAACAAACTCACAGAGAAAGCAGGCATCAGTGCCGAGCAGGCCGGCAAAGCCATTGATACGATTAAAGATTTTGTAAAAGAAAAATTCCCAATGATGTCGGGCGCTGTAGACAACCTGTTTGCGCAATCGGGGGATGCTACTGCCCATGCAGCCGCACAGGTGAAAGCAGAAAGCGGCGGTTCGGTACTGGATAAAATCAGTGATGTAATTCCAGGCCAGGCAGGGGAAAAAGCCGAAGAAATTGCTAAGAATGTGGCCGACAAAGCAGAAGACCTGTTCGACAGTGCCAAAGAAAAACTGGGAAGCATGTTTAGTGGAGGCAAAAAATAATTCAACGCATTAGAGTAAATGGCTAATTTCCATAAGCCGCTTACCTAACATCAAATAAAATGCCGCTTCAGTTGAAGCGGCTTTTTATTAACTTGATTTATTTCAAAGTAGCTGAATTTTTGGCCTCTATGCTAACGTTTTTCTACTTCAAAACCTCTCTCGAGATCACCAATTTTTGAATTTCGCTGGTTCCTTCGCCAATGGTGCAAAGCTTGCTATCGCGGTAGAATTTCTCTACCGGAAAATCTTTCGTATACCCATACCCGCCAAAAATCTGAACAGCGTCTGTACTGATCTCAACAGAAATTTCACTGGCATAATATTTTGCCATGGCTGCGTCTTTGGTCATGGGCAGCCCTTTCATTTTGAGGTCACAAGCCTGGTTGATAAGCAATTCGGCACATTCAATCTTCGTAGCCATATCGGCCAGCTTAAATGCAATTCCCTGGAAATTGGCAATCGGCTGGTCGAACTGGTGCCTTTCCTTTGCATACTTTACAGAAGCCTCATAGGCCCCTTTTGCAATACCAAGGCTCAGTGCAGCAATGGATATCCTGCCACCATCCAGTATTTTCATAGCCTGCTTAAATCCATCTCCCACTTCCCCCAAACGGTTGGCGTCGGGAATGATGCAATTGTCGAAAATCATCTCGGCTGTTTCACTTGCACGCATTCCCAATTTATTTTCTTTCTTGCCTGCACTGAATCCGGGAGTACCACGTTCAACAATAAACGCAGTTGAATTATTCTTGGCCCTTGGTTCGCCGGTACGGCATACTACCACTGCTACATCGCCCGACTTGCCATGGGTAATCCAGCTCTTTGTTCCATTAATTTTCCAATTGTTGCCATCCCTTACAGCAGTCGTTTTCATATTCCCCGCATCACTGCCGGTATTGGGTTCTGTTAAGCCCCATGCGCCAATAAATTCTGCTGTAGCCAATTTGGGGAGATATTGTTGTTTCTGTTGTTCTGTTCCAAAACTGAGGATATGACCGGTGCAAAGGGAATTGTGTGCAGCCACCGATAACCCTACCGATCCGCACACTTTCGCAATCTCCTGTATCACTGCGCTGTATTCGAAATATCCCAGTCCGGTGCCGCCATAAGCCTCGGGCACAAGCACTCCCATCATACCCAGTTTACCCAGTTCTTTAAAAACTGGCACAGGGAATTCCTGGGACTCATCCCAATCCATTAAAAAAGGTTTGATATGCTGCTGGGCAAAATCGCGGGCAGACTGTGCTACCTGTTGAGTTAGTTCATTTTGAGAAAAATCCATAAAAGAGGCAATCGTTGAGCACGCAAGTTAAGGAATTTCATTTTCCGGCAAAGCCGGCGGATTGATTTATTCAACAACTAAATATGGAGCCAGTTTGTTATATAAATCTTCATTCACCAGCATGATTTTTTTGACATCTTCTATCGATGTAAATCGGCCATGTTGTGTGCGGTAACGAATCAACGCGTTTGCAAGCTGGTACCGGATATAAGGATGCGATTGAAGCGCTTCCTGATCAGCAGTATTGATATTCAAATGCCGGATGGCTGCATTGTTCAGGCTAACATAAGCCTTAATTTTTTGAAAAACAGAATCCTGTAAACCAAATACTTCTTTTAACTGATCTGCCGAATAAAATCCACCCAGTTTGTTCCTGAATAATACGATCCTGGCCGATAAACGTTCACCGATACCAGGCAATGAAGCAAAACCGGCAGAATCAGCCAGATTGATATCAACAGCAATGATTGCTTTTTCAATTTTCTTATACGAACTCGAAGTATTTTCCTTTAGTGGTTCCTCCTGTATACTAATATAAGGGATCAGCCGGTTGGCCAGATCGGGAGCAATGCCCCAGATTTTTCGGATGTCTTCCGGGTGCCGGAACCTTCCCCCTTTGGCGCGGTATTTTAGAATGGTTTGGATGGTTTTATCCTTCACCCCCAGTTTTTGCCAGCCTTCTGCAGAAACCGAATTGGGATCGAAACGAAATAAATGTACCGGCTGGTATGCTGTAATCGCCCGCTTGTAATTGGAAAACTTATGCTGCGTATATCCGGTAGCGTTATTTTCCGGATGGCCGGTCACAGTGCCACCGGAAGCAGAATCTAACGCTGCCAGTTCAGTGTACATCATTCGCAATTCTGGTACAGGCTCAGGAAAGAACCACTCGTACAAAGAAGGCACAAAAAAGGTAAGTGCGATGAACAGGAGCATTGCCAGTATTCCTCTTTTTTCCTTTTTAGTAAAGTACAAAGGATGTTGCCATTGCTTTTGCATGTAGCGAAATTATCCTGCGAGCATAAAAGCAATGAAAGAAAAGTACATAATTAAGAAGAGAAAATAAGCTGCTGGGAATCGTATGCCAGTTGTATCCCCGGGGGTAAAGAGGGATTGATATCGGCCTGCTTACCCAACTGGTGGCTGATATGCGTAAAATACGCTTCCGGTACACCCAGCTCCTGTACCAGGGCAATGGCCTCGTTTAATGTAAAGTGTGAAATATGTTTTTCATGTCGAAGCGCATTGAGCACCATGGCGCTGCTGCCCCTGACTTTTTGCAGTTCTGCTTCTTCAATACGGTTTGCATCGGTGATATAGGTAAACGGCCCAAACCGAAACCCGAGGACAGGCATTTTGAGGTGCCATACTCGTATAGGCGTTACCGGTATGTCGCCAATCAGGAAAGTTTCATCCGGGATTTCATGGAGGCTGATTTCGGGGATACCAGGGTATTTTTGTTCGGCAAACACATAAGAAAACTCTCTTTTCAACGCAGTTTGGGTGAGCTCATTGGCATATACCTTCATGGGCTGCTGCTGAAAATAATTGAATGCTTTCACATCGTCCAAACCCGCAATATGGTCTTTGTGCGGATGGGTAAACAACACTGCATCCAGGTTTTTAATCCCGGCCCGCAACATTTGTGTCCTGAAATCTGGGGTAGTATCCACAACAATGGTGGTGGTATCGCTTTGCACAAGGATGCTGCTTCTCAACCGTACATCCTTTTGATCTGCCGATGTACATACCGCACAACTACAGGCAATCATGGGTACACCGCTACTGGTTCCTGTTCCGAGGAAAGTAATCGTAAGTGGTGGTGAAAACATACTGTAAAATAAGAAAGAGAAACGTACACAATAACAAATGCAAAGCCCGGATCAATTATTTTTCAACCAGGCTGCTCATCAGCTCTTCATAAAGCTTCTGGCTTTCGTGGGTAAGATCGTCGATATTGATCCTGAGTTGGGGAAGCAAATCAATCAGGGTATTGATACGGCCTTCAGTTTGCAGGAACTTATTCAGCACCACCACTTTTTTTTCCTGGAGGATACAATAACCGCTCTGAAAAGTACCCCTTTCGTAACGGATGATATACCCGCCTTCTTCAATCACTCTTTCAATTTTATCAAGGGTTGTTTGTGTGTACTTCATATTGTGTATAGCAATCATTTGATTTTACCGGCTGCAACATCCGTTAAATCATCCGCCCGCTGAAAAATTTTTATCAACGATTGTTGAAAAATCACCATTCCTTATTTGCTCGACATCCGTACTACCGGCACAATCATCTCTTCGAGGCTGATGCCCCCATGCTGAAACGTATTGCGGTAATAATTTACAAAATGATTGTAATTATTGGGGTAGCATAGGAACAGGTCGCCTTTTGCAAAAATAAACGTTGAATTTACGTTCGGCACTGGCAACCCGGCTTCCCGCGGATCCCTGAATGCCAGCACATCCCTGGCTTCATAATTAAGGTTGCGGCCATGCTTGTAACGAAGGTTGGCAGTGGTTTGCTTATCCCCGATCACTTTGGCGGGTGTTTTCACCCTGGTACTGCCATGATCGGTAGCGATGATAAGGTTAATATTTTTCTCTGAGATTTTTTTCAACGCCTGGTGTAGCGGGCTGTGTTCGAACCAACTGCTGGTGATGCTGCGGTAACTGGTTTCGTCACCGGCCAACTCTTTCAACACTTCCATTTCAGTCCTGGCATGGCTCAGCATATCTACGAAATTGTACACAATCACGTTGAAATCATTTTGCAACATATTGTGCATATTGTCTACCAGCTTTTGTCCGTCGTGGTTATTGGTGATCTTAGTATAAGAGAATTTAATATCCGATTTTCCCAGCTTCTTCAGGTTGGCCCTAAGGAACTCTTCTTCATGCAGGTTTTTTCCTCCTTCCTCGTCATCATTCTTCCATTGAACAGAAAATTGCTTTTCAATATCAACCGGTAACATGCCGGCAAAAATTGCATTGCGGGCATATTGCGTTGCCGTGGGTAATATAGAATAAAAGGTTTCTTCTTCGTGAATGCGGAAACTTTCTGCAAAAATGGGTTGTATGGCTTTCCATTGGTCATATCGCAGGTTATCTATGAGAACAAAAAACAAGGAAGTGCCTTTTTCGAGGTGTGGGAGTACTTTATATTTCAGCAGTGAATGGCTCATGATAGGCCCATCGGTACTTTTGGGGCTCACCCAGGATGCATAATTTTTTGAAATGAATTTAAAAAACTCTGTATTAGCCTCCTGCTTTTGGGTATTGAAAACTTCCTGCATTTCGGGGCTGTCGCTCTTTTGTATCTCAAGCTCCCAATACACCAGTTTCTTATATATGTCCATCCATTCGTTATAATCGGGGTTGCTGCTCAGTGCCATGAACAGGCTCCTGAATTCCTGTTGGTATGCCGATGTTGTTTTTTCGGCCACCAGCCTTTTGTTATCGATGATCTTCTTCAAACTCAGCCATACCTGGTTAGGGTTTACCGGTTTGATCAGATAATCGCTGATCTGGCTGCCAATGGCTTCATCCATCAGGTTCTCTGCTTCATTCTTGGTAATCATCACCACAGGGAGGTTATTGTTCCATTCTTTAATTTGTTGCAGTGTTTGCAAGCCTGTAATACCGGGCATGGTTTCATCAAGCAATACTACATCTACAATGTGTTCCTTTACAAACTCTACCGCATCAAATCCATTGGTTTTTGTTTGTACTTCATATCCCTTGTTCTCCAGGAACATGATCTGTGAATTCAAACTATCTATTTCATCATCAACCCAAAGAATTTTTGCTATACTCATACCTGTTTCATTTTAATGTGCACTAACAAACTTATAATAATTAACTTGTAGTTCGCAGCAAAGAATTGGCTGCTTAAAGCGGAAGCTATTCCTACAAATTTAATTTTTTAGCATGAGGGTTTGTAGCTTTGCGATACTTTGTAATTCTTTTAACATATACCGTTTTTCAACAGCAACAAATGCGTTTTCATAAGATAATCAATGATCCCGTGTATGGCTTTATCACCATTGATGATGAACTCATCCATGCCGTCATTGCACACCCCTATTACCAACGGCTGCGGAGGATCAACCAGATGGCCATGGCCTATCTCGTATACCCGGGAGCGGTACATACCAGGCTCCATCATTCCCTGGGCGCTTACCACCTCATGCGATCGGCGTTGCAGGAACTCAGCAGCAAAGGGATCGAAATTACCCCCGAAGAGCAACAGGCATCAAAAATTGCTATCCTGTTACATGATATCGGGCATGGGCCGTTTTCACATGCACTCGAACATGTACTCGCAGAAGGTATGCACCATGAGGAACTATCCCTGATGCTTATACGCGAATTAAACAGGCAATTCAACGGCCGGTTGCAAATGGCACTAGACATTTTTACAGATGTGTACCCAAAAAAATTCCTGCACCAACTTATCAGCGGGCAATTGGATGTAGACCGTATGGATTATCTCACCCGCGATAGTTTTTTCACCGGAGTAAACGAAGGGGCCATTGCTTATGACCGTATCCTCAAGATGCTCACTGTACAAAACGGGGAGCTGATGGTGGAAGAAAAAGGCATTTATTCCATCGAAAAATTCCTGGTAGCCCGCCGGTTGATGTACTGGCAGGTATACCTGCACAAAACCGTACTGAGTGCCGAACAAATGCTGCAACGTATCATCAAAAGGGCGAGGCAAATCGGCGCCACCTGCCAGGAACCGCTCAATAGCTTTATCAATCAGCCATTGCACCATAGCAGCCTCGAACAATTTTGCAGCATCGATGATATTGATGTAACCATGGCCATAAAAGGATGGTGTACGCACCCGGATAATGTACTCAACAGGCTTTGCAACGGAATCATCAACCGTGATCTCCTCAAAGTAAAATATCATGCAGAACCTGTTTCAAACCATGTTCTACAGGAAAAACAAAAAGATGCTATAGAACGTTACGGGCTAACAGCGGAAGAAGTATCCTGGCTGGTTTTTACCGGAGAAGCATCCAGTAGTACTTACAATTTCGAGAACGAACACATTCACATCCTGTTTAAAGACGGTAGCATCCGTGATATTTCGGAGGTTGACCATGCCCTTATAAATGAAAACCTGCGTGGCAAGGTTAAAAAATATTACATTTGTTACCTTAGATAGTCGCCTGTGCAAACAGGCGATCTGTGAATGATCCGAAAGACATCTGATACAATACCTTAAACGGCTCTGAAAAAAGAAAAGCCTAGAAACATGCAATTCAGCGCAGCGCAAATCGCACAAATCATCAGCGGCACCGTAGACGGCAATGCCGACACCACTGTACATTCTTTCGGAAAAATTGAAGAAGCAAGGGACGGCCAGCTGGCTTTTCTTGCCAATCCTAAATATGAGGATTTCCTGTACAGTACCAGGGCATCCGTGATCATTGTAAACCAAAACTTACAGTTGAAACAACCCATCACGGCTACGCTTATCCGTGTTCCGGATGCTTATAGTTCTTTTGCGACCCTGCTCGACAAATACCAGCAAATTCAAACACAACAACTCAGCGGCATCGAACAACCCGTATATATTCATGCCAGCGCAAAAACCGGCCAAAACCTATATATCGGCGCTTTTGCTTACCTCGGCCAAAATGTTATCATTGGCGATGGCAGCAAAATTTTCCCCGGGGCATATCTCGGAAACAATGTAACGGTAGGCAATAACAGCATCATCAATGCCGGGGTGAAAATCTACCACGATTGTGTAATCGGGTCGAATGTTGTGATACATGCCGGCACTGTAATTGGAAGCGATGGGTTTGGAT
>JBPOHG010000328.1:0-2561 GCA_052035835.1 Bacteroidota bacterium
GATAAAAACATGGGCATGTGCCTGATCATCTGGGATAAAATGTTTGGGACATTCCAGGAAGAAGTGCCGGGAGACCCGGTAGTGTACGGGTTAACCAAACCCATCGACAAGCCCAACAATCCCCTTACAATTATTTTTCACGAGTGGCAGGCGATAGGAAAAGACCTCCGGAAAAAAATTTCCTTTGGCACCAAATTAAAATACCTTTTCATGCCCCCTGGATGGAGCCATGATGGAAGTACCAAAACCGCCAACGAGATGAGAAAAGAACTCGACAATAAATAACGGTGATTAAATTGAATACATGCACATTTATCCTGTAACCGATGCAGCAAGCAATGCATTGTTCCTGCAAACGCCTAAACATATATACCGCCACGACCCCAACTGGATCCAACCGCTTGATAAAGACATCCGGGATGTGTTCAACGAACAGAAAAACAAAGCATTTCGTTTTGGAAAGCTGATGCGGTGGGTAACCACAGATGAACAGGGTACGCCAACTGGTAGGATCGCTGCATTTACCAATAAAAAATACAAGAATAAAGGAGATGATTGCAGTGTAGGTGGGATTGGCTTTTTTGAATGCATCAACGATCAAAACAATGCCGACCTGTTGCTGGATAATGCAAAACACTGGCTCATCCAGGAAGGCATGGAAGCCATGGATGGCCCTATCAATTTTGGGGAACGAGACCGCTGGTGGGGCATGGTAACAGAAGGGTTTAAAGAACCCCTCTACGGTATGAACTATAACCCCCCTTACTACCAGGAACTTTTTGCAACATACGGTTTTCAGCTTTTCTACCAACAGGTATGTGTAGGAATGAAACCTCGGGCACCATTGCAGCAAAAAATCTGGGACAGGCACGATCAAATTGCAGCAAACCCGGGATTTTCCTCCGCACATTTAAGAAAAAATGAATTAGAGAAATTTGCAGCCGACTTTGCCGAAGTATACAACAAAGCATGGGCAGGGCATGGCGGGCTTAAAGAAATGACGAAAGAGCAAGTAGTATTGCTTTTCAAAAAAATGAAGCCCGTGATGGATGAGCGCATCATCTGGTTTGCCTATTATAATGCGCAACCGGTGGCTATTTTTATCAATCTCCCCGACCTTAACCAATGGTTTAAACACCTCCACGGTAAGTTTGGGTTATTACAAAAGCTGTATTTTTTGTGGTTAAAGCAATTCAAACCGAATAAAAAATTTACCGGGCTTGTTTTTGGTGTGGTACCCGAATGGCAGGGCAAGGGTGTAGATGCATATATCATTGGCGAATCTGCCAGTTATATTCAAAGTGCGGCATCGCCTTACCTGGAATATGAAATGCAATGGATCGGTGATTTCAATCCAAAAATGCTCAATATCGCCACCAATCTCGGAGATACTTTCAGGTCTCGAACGCTCACCACTTACCGCTATTTGTTCGATCGCAGTAAACCTTTTAAAAGGCACCCGATTTTGGTGTAAGTTTGCCAAAACCGTTCAGTGAAACCAGCTAAGTGGGCGGTAGCATCATCGTAAAACTGTTAGGAAGCGCATGGATACTTTTATCGTTTCGGCAAGAAAATACAGGCCCCAGAATTTCAGTACTGTGGTGGGCCAGTCGCATATTACCACTACACTCAAAAACGCCATTAACAACAATCAACTGGCGCATGCTTTTTTATTCTGTGGCCCAAGGGGTGTAGGTAAAACTACCTGTGCCCGTATACTTGCTAAAACCATCAACTGCGAAAATAAAACCAAAGACGGTGAAGCCTGCAATACCTGTAACAGCTGCGTTTCTTTCGACAACGGCACTTCTCTTAACATTCATGAGCTGGATGCTGCCAGTAACAATTCGGTAGATGATATCCGCACCCTTGTAGAACAAGTACGGTTTGCACCACAGGCAGGGAAATACAAGGTATATATCGTAGACGAGGTTCACATGCTCAGTTCATCGGCTTTCAATGCATTCTTGAAAACACTGGAAGAGCCCCCGCCGTATGCCATTTTTATTCTCGCCACTACCGAAAAACATAAAATTTTACCTACTATCCTCAGCAGGTGCCAGATATTCGATTTCAAGCGCATCACTACCAATGACACGATTGAACACCTGAGGGAAATCACCGACAAAGAACACATCACTGCCGAAAAAAATGCACTCCACCTGATTGCACAGAAAAGTGAAGGATGCATGCGGGATGCACTCAGTATACTCGACAAAATAGTAAGTTTTACAGGTGGAAAACTCGAGTATGCCAATACGTTAGAACACCTCAACATCCTGGATGAAGATTATTATTTCAGGCTGCTCGAACATATGCAGCAGGAGCAATTGGCCGACGCCATGCTGCTGTTTGATGAAATCAATCAAAAAGGGTTTGAAGGAGATACGCTGCTCGACGGTTTTGCAGAATTTATAAGGAACCTACTAGTTTGTAAAGACCCTAAAGCTGCGGTGTTACTGGATGTAGCCGATGGCTTCAGGCAGAAATACCTGCAACAGGCAGCCCTGGTGGATACCGGCTGGCTGATAGCAGCACTGAATATCATTAGTGATTCAGTG
>JBPOHG010000174.1:0-8702 GCA_052035835.1 Bacteroidota bacterium
GCTCCCGGACTATCGCCCGACCTACACAAGAGAAAACACTATTTTAATTAAAACTCGCATTTATGAAACAACAACTTACACTGCTCTTATCTTTCCTGGCACTGGCGGGAGGCGCTTTTGCTCAGAAAGGTAAAAGCACCTTCGACAAAAGGGGCTTTGTTGCCGTACACCTGAACGCCCTGGATGTTAAAACACCACTTGCATGGAAAAATAATACCGGACCTAAAACGTTGGCAGGTTTCAGGGAATTGGATCTTGGTTTTTCGCTTTCTTATTGGAGGCTGATTGCCCCCAAAGTAGATTTCTCTACCAAGGCTACTTTGATGTTTCATGATTATGCTGCCAATCACAGAGATGTATATTCTTCTGATAACAATCAGGTAGGAATCGAATTGGAGCCTACCCTCAACATCAAAGCTTTCAAAGAAGAGAACGTATTTAATATGTTCCTCACTGCGGGTGTGGGTGGAGGAATTTACAGCAGCAAGTTCGGTGCTTATGTTCCTGCAGGTGTTGGTTTGCAAGCTAATTTCAGCAGCAATACTTATTTGTTGCTCCAGTCTCAATACCGTTTTGCTTTAACTAAAGATGTAATCAGGGACCATATTTTCTATTCATTTGGCGTAGGCCAGAAAATCGGCCGTGAAATTCCAAAAGTAGTTCCACCACCACCGCCACCACCAGTGGTTGACCGTGATGGAGATGGTGTGTTGGATGCAGATGATAAATGCCCGGATGTAGCTGGTTTGGCTGCATTGCAAGGTTGCCCAGACCGCGATGGCGACGGTATCGCTGATGGAGATGATAAATGCCCAGATGTTGCAGGTACTGCAAAATATCTTGGTTGCCCAATCCCTGATACTGATGGAGATGGTGTAAATGATGAGAATGACAAATGCCCTTCAGAAAAAGGTGTTGCACGTTACCAGGGTTGCCCAATCCCAGATACTGATAAGGATGGTGTAAACGACGAAGACGACAAATGTCCAAGCCGCCCAGGTCCTGCCAGCAACATGGGATGCCCTGAAATTGCTAAAGAAGTAATTGAAAAAATCAATGTTGCAGCTAAAAACATCTTCTTTGCAACTGGTAGCGCTAAACTGTTACCAAAATCATTCAAATCACTGAACGAAGTAGCTTCTTTGCTGGCTGCTGATCAATCTTTGCTGATTGCAATTGATGGCCACACCGATTCTACAGGAAAGCGTGAAAAGAATGTTGAACTTTCTAACAACCGTGCCAATGCTGTGAAGGCATACCTTGCCAGCAAAGGTGTTTCCGATAGCAGGATGACTGCTACTGGTTACGGTCCTGATAAAGCTGTTGCCAGCAACAAAACTGCTGCCGGCCGTGCTAAGAACAGGAGGGTAGAAATGACAGTAAGGAACTATTAATACCGTTTCTCCGAAATAATAAAAAATGCCCCGATGATTCGGGGCATTTTTTATTATATGTAACCATTTTGTTTTAAGATTGCATGATGGATATCTGTATTGATTTTGATGGCACCTGCGTTACGCATGAATATCCCATGGTGGGGAGGTCGGTTGGGGCCGAGGAAGTGTTGCGGGCACTGGTGGCAAAAGGCCACCGCCTGATCCTGTTTACCATGAGAAGCGACCGGAGAATTAAAACCATCTGGGGAAATACTGATGAATTGTATTTAACGGATGCAATGAATTGGTTCAGGGATAATGGCATTGAATTGTATGCAGTTCAGTGGAACCCCGAACAAAAAGAATGGACCGATTCACCCAAGGCTTATGCACAATTGTATATAGACGATGCTGCACTGGGTTGCCCACTGGTATATCCGGCAGGAAATGACCCTTTTGACAGGCCTTACGCCGATTGGAAAAAGATCAAAGAATGGTTAACTGCCAATGGAATATTATAAAACTCAGCCCAGTTGCTTTTCCAGGAATTGTTCAATGGCTGAACAAGGCACGAAAAAAGGCTTGTCGTTGATGGTGATCTCCAATTCATTTGCCACAACAGTGTAAGTGCCGGCAATGGTACTGCCAAGCAAACTAACATCAAACTGGCCCGCATTTGCATTGCCGGTGAAATTGCCTCCTTGTTTTTCAACTGCGGCTTTCGCTTTCGCCAATACTTCCGTTGCACTTTGCTGAAAAGCAATCCTGAAATTACAATCTGCCATAATATTTAATTGAGTTGTATAGCGTTAATCGTTACCGTTAGTTCGCTATAGTCATTGATTTTATTGTATAAGGTGTCTCTTTCAACGGGCTTGCGTTTCACCTGCCTGATCAGAGTAACCAGTTCTTCAGTAGACATGGTAGGCGTTTGTTCTTCGCTCCCGGCCATTGAATAAATTTTTGTTGAATCGTCTATGGTGCCATCGATATCATTCACGCCAAAGGAAAGGGATAGCTGGGCATTTTGTCTTCCCAACATTGGCCAGTATGCTTTGAGGTGCGGGAAGTTGTCGAGATAAATCCTTGCAATGGCATACATACGCATGTCTTCGGTAATGGTAGATTCTGCCACAGTGCTCATATCATTGTTCGCATTCCTGAATTTAAGCGGTATAAACGTATTGAAACCTTGCGTCCGGTCCTGCAATTCACGCAGTTTGCTCATATGGTGGATACGGTGCTGATAGGATTCAATATGGCCATACAGCATGGTAGCATTGCTGTGCATGCCCAGTTTATGTGCTGTTTCATGGATTTGCAACCATCCTTCGCCACTCACTTTATCGGCACAAATAATTTCCCTGATTTCGGGATGGAAAATTTCTGCACCACCACCGGGCAAAGACTGCAAACCGGCTTCCTGGAGGCGTTTGAGCCCTTCTTCTACCGATAGCTTTGCTTTGCGGAACATATAATCGAGTTCTACTGCTGTAAATGCTTTTACATGAAGACCGGGACGGTGTGCTTTGATTTTTTGGATCAGTTCTATAAAATATTCCATGGTCATTTTCGGATGAACACCACCCACTATATGCACTTCGGTGATGGGCTTGCCATCATATGATTTTAAGATATCTACCATTTGGTCGATACTCAATTCCCATCCGTCTTCTTTGTGCGCATACAGCCTAGAGTAAGAACAAAACTTGCAGCTGAACACACACACATTGGTTGGCTCGATATGAAAATTCCGGTTAAAATAAGTGATATCTCCGTGCATGCGTTCCCGTATATAATTGGCGAGGGAACCTGTAAAAGAAAGGCTGCCTTTTTCAAAAAGCAGGAGGCATTCTTCGTCACTGATGCGTTGTGAAGCCTTTACTTTTTCGGCGATGGCTATTAAGGCGGGTTCTGTTGTATGGCCTATCAGGGTATCAATGGTTGCACTCATCACAGGTATTTTTTGCAAATTTACGTGATTCTGTTTTGGTTATTTATTTTTTCACAGGCATTGGCCGGCTATTCAGCTTTGGTGGCGTCGCACACTTGTACTTTAACAAAGGCCCGGCTTTAGGGCTCATACAAGGGCATTTTCAAAATAAATGTATATCTTCCGCTATTAATGATTACAGAGGTAACAACTGTAGTTTTATAATGTTCATAACATTTATCCAAAACCAATTGTTGTATGAATATCAAGCAACGTCTTGTAGTACTTAGTTTTTTACAATTTTTCATCTGGGGCTCCTGGCTGATCTCAACTGGGGGATACCTGTTTTCTCTTGGCTTTAAGGGGATTGAAATTGGCAGTGTGTATTCAACACTGGGCATTGCATCTTTGTTTATGCCTGCTTTGCTGGGAATTGTAGCCGATCGTTGGGTGAATGCCGAAAGGGTACTTGGGATCAGCCATCTGATTGGTGCAGCTTGCCTCATTTTTGCTTCCACCGTAAAAGATCCCGATACGATGTTCTGGGTAATGCTGATGAATTCAATGGCGTATATGCCTACCATTTCCATGAACAATACTGTTTCTTACAGGGTACTCGAAATGAAAGGGTATGATATTGTAAAAGTATTTCCACCCATTCGTGTATGGGGTACCGTTGGATTTATTTGTGCCATGTGGCTGGTAGACCTTCTGGGTTTTGCCAAGAACGAAACCCAGTTTTACGTTGCTGCAGGAACTGCCATTATCATGGGATTGTATTGTTTTTCCATGCCGGCATGCCCGCCAGCTGGTACTGCAAAAAAAGGATCCACGCTGTCTGCACTCGGCCTCGACGCATTTGTGTTGTTTAAACAATCGAGGATGGTAGTGTTCTTTTTCTTTTCAATGCTCCTGGGGGCTGCTTTGCAAATCACTAACACGTTTGGCGATAGTTTCCTCCGGGATTTCGGGCCAACTCATCCCGATTCCTTTGTAGTAAAGCACCCTTTGCTCATGCTTTCGTTATCACAGATTTCTGAAACCTTATTCATCCTTACCATACCATTTTTCCTGAAAAAATTCGGCATCAAGAAAGTAATGCTGATGAGTATTGTTGCCTGGGTATTCAGGTTCGGGCTTTTTGGAATAGGAGATCCCGGAGGCGGCTTATTTTACCTGGTGCTTTCGATGATAGTATATGGTATGGCATTTGATTTTTTCAATATCTCTGGATCACTGTTTGTTGAGAAAGAAGCACCTTCCAACATACGTGCAAGTGCCCAGGGATTGTTTATGATGGTTACAAACGGGCTGGGGGCCATTATCGGTGGTATTGGAAGTGGTTGGGTGGTTGATTATTTTACCACCAATGGTGTGAAAGACTGGTCGAGTATCTGGTTCTGTTTTGCAGGCTATGCACTGGTCCTGGCCGTTTTCTTTCCACTCGTGTTTAAATACCGCCATTTCCCTGAAGAAGAAATGCAGGTAAGGCATTGATGAAGCGAAATGATCAAAATACTAAAAAGCCGTTCAATCACTTGAACGGCTTTTTGATGTTATGAGAATGGCTTTTATTTAAGCGCTTCAATTTTCTTAACGAAATTGGCTTTTGGCTGGGCGCCAACGAGTTTGTCTACCACCTGCCCATTTTTTACAAATAAAATGGCCGGGATGCTGGTGATGCCATAGTTGGTAGAAACCTGCGGATTGTTGTCTACATTCACTTTCCCGATTTTTACTTTGCCTTCATATTCTTTTGATAATTCTTCAATTACAGGCCCGATAGCCCTGCAGGGGCCGCACCATTCTGCCCAAAAATCGATTACAGATAATTTATCCGAGTCAAGCACTTCTGTTTTGAAGTTTGCGTCTGTGAATTCTAATGCCATAGTTTGATATTTAAGTGTGTTTATAGTATTATTATCTCTGCAAATTTATAGCCATAACCTTATGTATGCAGTTATGACATATCCACAGTTCCGTTAACAATGTTAAAACAGCAAAAAGTCATAAAAAACCCATTAAGCTGTCATAACACTTACATCCACATGCTGGTTATTGTTCAAAAACAGGGCCATTTCGTCGTTCATGGTGAACCCATTTTCAAGCGTTCGTAAACTGATCTTCCTGTTTTGAATAGCGTCATGGATAGTAAACCGAAGCGATGTGTTTCCCGGGTTGTTCTTTACATTATCCTGTATAAAGGAAACAAATTGTTCGTCTACATGCTGTGGCGACATTTCAATAGTCACTTGTTTGGTGAGTGCCGATTTTACGGTTTCCAGCAAATGCAGTTTCATGATCTTGAATTCGTACTGGTCGCTGTTAAATCGTTGTTTAAACCCGCCCTCGAGCATTAGTATCATCCCTTTTTCCATGTATTTGCTGTATTTCACGTAATCTTCGCTCCAAAGCATGAATTCGGCCTTTCCACTAAAATCTTCGAGATGAAGTACCCCAAAGTTTTTCCCGGTTTTGGTAAGCCGGTGTTGTGCATCAATTACCAGTCCGGCCATTCTAAACTGCCTTGAACTCGGAATTACCCCCACAGCATTTTTGGTATCCATATAATCCTGCAATGGAGTAATGTTATAATGCTTCAGTTCGAACTTAAAATTATCGAGCGGGTGCCCGCTGATATACATTCCCGTTACCTCTTTTTCAAAGTCGAGTTGTTCTATGAGTTGCCATGGTTGGCAAGGCGACAATTTCGGGGCGATCACTTCGGGCATTTGTAGATCGCCAAACAGGGTATTGCTGGTACTGGCCGATTGGGTTTGAAACACTGATCCAAATTTCACGATCTTTTCCAGTGAAGTAATATCTCCGGGAGCCTGGTACAGGTACTGTGCACGGTGCATGTCTTTAAAGCAATCAAAGGCGCCACCATAAATAAGGCATTCGAGCGACTTCTTGCTAACAGCTCTCAGGTTTACCCTTTTCACAAGGTCGAAAATGTCTTTAAAGTGCCCGTGTTTGTTTCGTTCTTCAATGATATTGTCGATAGCGGCTTCGCCAACACCTTTCAGCCCGCTGAACCCAAAACGTATTTCGCCTTTTTTATTTACGGCGAATCCATTGTGCGATTCATTGATATCGGGCCCCAGCACTTTCAAACCCATTCGTTTACATTCTTCCATGAAGAATGTGATCTTGTCGATACTGCCGGCATGGTTCAGTACGGCAGCCATGTATTCGCTGGGGTAATGGGCTTTGAGGTAGGCAGTTTGGTATGCTACAAAGGCATAACAGGTAGAATGCGATTTATTGAATGCATACTGTGCAAAAGCTTCCCAGTCGCTCCAGATTTTCTCGAGTTTATCTTTCGGGTGTCCCTTAGCGGTAGCGCCTTCAATAAACTGCACTTTCATTTTATTGAGTGTAGCGATTTGCTTTTTACCCATGGCTTTCCTCAATACATCTGCATCGCCTTTACTAAAGCTGGCCAGTTTCTGGGATAGGAGCATCACTTGCTCCTGGTACACGGTAATACCATAGGTTTCTACCAGGTATTCTTCCATATCCGGTAAATCGAATGTTACGATCTCACGGCCATGCTTACGTGCAATAAACTGTGGAATGTAAGCGATGGGCCCTGGGCGGTACAGGGCATTCATTGCAATGAGGTCATCAAACTTATCGGGTTTCAGTTCACGCAAATATTTTTGCATACCGGCACTTTCAAACTGAAATGTAGCATTGGTGTCGCCTTGCTGGTATAATTTATACGTAAGCTCATCATCCAATGGGATGGCATCAATGTCTATATCAATGTCATGATTTTGTTTAATCAGGGAGAGGGCCGTTTTTAATATACTCAGTGTTTTCAGGCCCAGGAAGTCCATTTTTATCACACCTGCTTCTTCAATGGTGCCTCCTTCAATTTGAGTGAGCCAGAGATCGGTTTCTTTGGAAGTAGCAACCGGTATCAATTCAGTAAGGTCCTTTGGGGCAATGATAATGCCTGCTGCATGTATACCGGTGTTGCGTACCGAACCTTCGAGTACTTCGGCTTCATGCAATATTTTTCCCAGCAGATCGGGGCTGTTGTAAATTTCCCTGAGCTTTCTTACACTTTCAAAATCATCTGCCACCAATTGCTCTTTTTCTTCCAGCGATTTTTCGCCTGCTTTGGCGTCTTTTGCTGTGAGGGGCGCATGCAGCAAACGTTTTAATACAATGCCTGGTTTTTCTGGTACTAATTTCGATAAAGCCCTGCTTTCGGGCAAGGGGAGGTCCATTACCCTGGCAACGTCTGCAATGCTGCTTTTGGCTGCCATCGTTCCATAGGTAATGATCTGGGCAACCTGGTTCTTGCCATATTTTTGCACAACATAGTCTATCACTTTTTGCCTTCCCTCATCATCAAAATCTGTATCAATATCGGGCATCGACTTACGTTCGGGATTCAGGAACCGCTCAAACAGCAGGTTGTATTTTATAGGGTCGATATTGGTGATGCCAATACAATATGCCACAACACTTCCGGCAGCTGATCCACGGCCCGGTCCAACGAATACGCCAATTTCCCTCCCGGCCCTTATGAAATCGCTCACAATCAAAAAGTACCCGGCAAATCCCATCTTCTCTATCACGCCTAATTCGAAACTGATTCTTTCTTCTGCCTCAGGCGTTAGTATCTGGTAGCGTTGTTTGGCGCCTGCCCAGGTAATATTGGCCAGGTATTCATCCTGCGTTTTAAAATTAGACGGTACCACGAAGTGGGGGAGCAGGATATCTTTCTTGAGGTTGAGCAAATCAATCTTGTCAACGATCTCGTTGGTATTGTCTATGGCTTCAGGAAGGTCATTGAAGACCTCGCTCATCTCCTGTGTTGTTTTAAAGAAAAACTGGTCGTTGGGAAAAGCAAATCGTTTGTTTTTTGCCATCACATCATCATCCGTGAATTCCCTGAGTGCAGGTGTACTTTGCTTTTCACCTGTATTGATACAAAGCAGGATATCATGTGCATTAAAATCCTTTTGGTCTACGTAGTGGCTGTCATTGCTGGCAATAACTTTCACTTTGTATTTTTTTGCAAACTTCAGCAGTACTTCATTCACCTTATCCTGTTCGGGTATGCCATGCCGTTGTAGTTCTACATAATAATCCTCCTGGAAAATATTAAGCCACCATTTGAATTCATTTTCGCCTTCGGCTTCTCCTTTTTTGAGGATGGTTTGTGGTACCAGGGCACCCAGGCAACAGGTAGTGGCTATCAGGCCTTCGTGGTATTTATGGATGAGTTGTTTGTCGATCCTCGGGTATTTCGAATACATGCCTTCTATATAACCGAGCGAAGTAAGTTTAACCAGGTTCCGGTATCCGATTTCATTTTTTGCCAGCAAAATCTGGTGGTGCCTGGGGTCTTTTTCGTCTTTGCTGAATGTTTT
>JBPOHG010000280.1:0-1897 GCA_052035835.1 Bacteroidota bacterium
TTAGTATCCGCTGGGGGAGCCAGGGTGGTTCATTGGCAGTAAAAGCCAACAATACCTGCGGAAGTTCGGGTTCAAGGGCTGTGAAGATTACGATTAATTGTGCAGCCGGGCTAATTGCAGGAAATAATGATAATAAGGGGCGTGTCGGCATATTCCCCAATCCGGCTACAACAACCACAACAGTTCAATTTAACTCGGCAGTTTATATTGTAGGCAAACTGACGGTGGCGGATATAACAGGTAAAAAAATAAGGGAGGAGAGGATAAATATCAATAAAGGAGAAAACAGGCATAACCTGGATATTTCTTATCTCTCTAAAGGAACCTATCTGATTACCATTCGTGCCGGAGAAAACGCTCAGGTAATTAAGTTGATGGTTCAATAATGTGCTGTTGAAATATCTTCAACATTTGAAACCGGGAGCCAGGCTTCCGGTTTTTTCATTATTTCATATATATTTAGGTTACAGAACCCACACTGTTATGAGTTATACTCCCGGTACCCATATTATTGCCTCATTAACTGCCCGCGCTGAAGGTACTACTGAAAAATATGAGTCGTGCAAAAAATTGATAGACGAAATAATTCTTCAACATCACCTGCAAAAACTGGGCGAAGTATACCACAATTTTATTCCGGGAGGTTTTACAGCAATCGTGTGCCTGAGCGAGAGCCATCTTTCAATTCATACATGGCCCGAGCATCGAAAAATTAACCTGGATATATACCTCAGTAATTATTTAAGAACAAATGACAACACGGTAAAATCAATTTATCTTTCATTGATTGAACATTTTGATGGTGAGATAAATGATGAACATATTATTTTAAGATAACTATGGTACAATGCCCGTATTGTTTTGCTGAGCAAAAAAAATTGCTTCCTTCCCTCAATGTATTGCGTTGTGATACATGTGGAAAGCATTTCCGTATACGTGAAAACGATTGGGTTGTTCCATGCATGATCCCTGAAACAAAAGCCAGCAAGGGGGATATCCAGGTTGGTATTACAGGAATGTACGGGAAGCAACGTTTTACCATCACCGGCAGGTTTCTTTCAAGATCAAAAGAATCGGCATTTAATTACTGGACCCTTTTATTTCAAAATGGAGATGTGAGCTACCTGGCGGAAGGGCATGGGGAATTATCCCTTTTAATCAGCAGCAACGATCATTCTATTTTAGCTTCTAAAATTTCGGGAGGTATAAAAGCAGGAGCAATTATCAACCCAGGCCCACAAGCATCCTTTATACTTGAGCATGTTGAAAAGAATATCAATTTATTTATTGAAGGGGATATTTTTTTGCCCGAAACCAACGGCCCGGTTAAGATCTACGACTTCAGCGGTCCGGGGGAACAATGGGTTGTAATTGCAGATTTTGGGCAGAACATACTCAGGCAGTATACTGCAAAAGATATACAGCTATCTGAGCTGGGTTTATCGGTACCAACAACTGTAATTCCACAAGAACAACCATTCTATTGTACCAAATGCCACCAGCCTCATTTTATTCAATCGGCCCCCTTTTGTATGTCGCTGATTTGTAATCATTGCGGCACCCAACACCTGGTGGATGAAGAAACGGGGCAACTCAAAAGATCGGGATCGAATCGATCAGTTGCAGAACCAAAAATAAAAATTGGCTCTGCCGGAATCATCAAGGATATAAAATACCATGTCATTGGCTATTGTAGAAAAGAAGAAAAAAACGATTACAAAGCACAATGGGATGAATATACGTTGTATAATAGGAAGGAGGGATTTGCTTTCCTTAGTGAATATGAAGGGAATTGGATATTTGTGAGCGCATCTGCCGAAAAACCTGTCCAATTACCCGTCTTACATCAGCAATTCGAATACAATGGAAACGAATATTTTTTATTCAACAGGTACAA
>JBPOHG010000062.1:0-2722 GCA_052035835.1 Bacteroidota bacterium
AACGTAAGTAGTGCAACCCCAGATAGGTTGAATAAGGAAATAAAGGCTGGAAATACAGTAGCGGCCAGCCCGGCAGGCGTTTTAATCAATTTATCAGATCCCGAAGATTTGATCAAAAACGATCACAAACCAGCCACGGCTTCTACAAAAGATGCTGTTTCCCGTACTATAGATACCGAGCCCATCACAGATGAGCCTGTAGATATAGCTCCCATGATTGAAGAAAATATGGCTTTCCCGGTAGCAGCATTGGAAACTGAAAACGATAAAGAAATAATTATCAAAGAAGAGGCTTCCGGAAGCGGAGAAACCATCAGCAGGGCTTATAAAATGACTTATAAAGACGGGGAATGGATACCCGAACTTTTATGGATACTCACCGAACAAAAACCTGCTGCTGATAGTTCGGCCATGCCACCACAAATAAAATCGGTATCCCCTTTGCAACAATAAATGATCCCGAAATAAATTTTATTGAACAACCAGTTGCTGGCGATGCAAAACCTGTTTGGCTTCATTGCTGATAACTATATGGTACACACCTCTTCCCCATTTCTGTACAGGCAACTGAACCGACTCATTCCCCGATTGATAAATGAACATTTGCTGGCCCAGAGAATTACTTACCCGAATGTTAACTTTACCGGAGATTCCGCCAACAACCAACGTGGCCATATCATTCGCCGGATTGGGGGTTAATATAAAACTCCCCGCATCAGCATTACAGGAAACCGTAAGAATATTAAACGCTCGCCTCCTGCCATCCATATCTTCACTTTCCAATTTGTAGAAAGCCCTCTTCCCGGCAAATTGATCATCTGTATAGCTATACCGTAAAGGGATACCCGAAGTACCTCCCGGAGCGGCTGATTCGATTGTTTGCAACAATGTAAAATTAACCCCATCAATACTCCTGTATACATAAAACCGTCGGTTGTTGATTTCGGCCCGGGTTATCCAGGAAAGGGTCATATCATCCCCTTCACAAAACACCCTGTAATCTTCCATATAAACCGGGATCGTGGTAGTATTGCGCAAACGGATAATCCGATTGGGTGAACTATTTGTAGCTATATAAATATCGCCGTTAGGGGCAGTTGTAATATCCCGCAAACGGCCCCACTGGTTCACAAAAAAATCTGACTGCGACAGGATTGCATCACCCGATGCATCCATTTTTACGCAGCGGACTTTAGCCGTTTTCAAAAAGGTTACCAGGAAAGAATTCTCAAACTCGGGAATAGAAGGATGGCTGTACCAAACCAGGTCATTGGGGGCCCAGGTACCGCCTGGAGTTACCAGCCAGGATGCCAGTGGCTCTTTCACATTGTTAGCTGTGCAAAAAGCCGATTCGCCTCCGATATCATCATCACAAAAGCCCTGAACATTGGGCCATCCATAATTCCTTCCTGCTTCAATGATCTGAAATTCATCGTTGTTGTTTGGCCCATGCTCCGTTTCATAAATCTTTCCATTGGGATGAAGCATTAACCCCTGAGGGTTTCGGTGCCCTTTGGTATAAATGTAGCTACCCGGCGTTGGGTTATCGGAAGGTATACTACCGTCGAGGTTTAAACGAAGTATTTTGCCATTTAAACTACTGTTGTTTTGTGCATTCGCTGTAACAGCAGCGTCACCTGTCGTCATCAATAAAGTTTGATCTGGTAACATGAGCAGCCTCGATCCATTGTGAATGCTGGCAGCAGCAATGTTCCCACCATCGATCAATACAAACTCTGCCCCTAAACTGTTTCCACTATAGGTAAAACGAGACAACCGCTCACGGTTTAATCCTGCATTCGTATAAGTATACGCTATATATACATATGGATTAGCAGCAAAATCTGGATGAAATTCCATGCCAAGCATACCTGCTTCACTTACCTGCCATACATTGGCACTATGGTCGAGTAACATTGTTGCCCCCCCGTTCCCGGGGTGGATACGGAAGACCCTCCCGTTGCGTGTTGTCATCCACAAAGAATCCCCTGGCCCGTATTTTAGCTCCCAGGGCACATCTGTAGTTGTATACAAGGCAGAAGTCTCAAGCGTAGTAGTACCTATATTGATCAAAACAGGCTGACTCGTTGCTTGGCTTGAATTCAAAAAAAGAATCCCTAAGAAAATGTACAGCTTTTTCATACATTGCAATTTTCGTTGTTAATAAAGCTGGTTGAGAGGATAACAATACTTTTATAGCAAAAATGATTCCACGGGTCGAAAAACCGACTATTAAATTAATGAATTATTCTTATAAAGATGATGAACATAAAAGCCATAGCATTTGATGCAGACGATACGCTTTGGGTAAACGAACCCTATTTCCAGGAAACAGAACGTAAATTCTGTGCGCTCCTGGAAGATTATGCAGCTCATCATGCGATATCACAGGAACTTTTCAAAACTGAGATACAGAACCTTGCATTGTATGGATATGGTGTAAAAGGCTATATCCTAAGCATGATTGAAACCGCTTTGAGGGTTTCTGGCAAAACGCTTCATATGGATGTGCTGGAAAAAGCACTCGAATATGGAAAAGATCTCTTATCCAGGCCCATTGAGTTAATAGAAGGTATAGAAAAAGTACTGCATACCCTTAAGCTCAAGGGCAAGTACAGGCTGGTAGTAGCCACCAAGGGTGACCTGCTAGATCAGGAAAGAAAATTGAAAAAGTCGGGGCTCGAACATTTTTTTCACCACATCGAAGTTATGAGCGATAAAC
>JBPOHG010000265.1:0-10755 GCA_052035835.1 Bacteroidota bacterium
CCGGTTGGTTCATCGGCCATTATGATATCTGGATTATTGATCAGCGCCCGGGCAACAGCTACCCTTTGTTGTTCCCCTCCCGACAATTGAGATGGTTTATTATCGAACCTGCCGGCCAATCCGAGTATACCCAGCAATTCCTTCGCCCTTTCTTCTGTTTGTTTCTTTTTCTTTCCAGCTATCCAGGCAGGTATACATACGTTTTCAACCGCCGAGAATTCGGGCAACAAATGATGAAACTGAAAAATGAAACCAATATGTCTGTTCCTGAATGTAGCAAGGGCTTTGCCCGACAACTTATCAACTCGTTCATTATGAAGCTGCACCGTACCCTTGCAGGGCTGGTCGAGTGTGCCCAAAATGTGCAACAAAGTGCTTTTGCCGGCACCCGAAGAACCAACAATACTCACCACTTCCCCTTTGCTGATATGAACATCCACCCCTTTCAATACTTCCAGCGCCCCGTATTTTTTTTCGATACCTTTTGCCGTTAACATGCTTTAAAATTAACCATTTATGATTTGCAAATGTTAATAAATCGTGTATTATACTGCACAATTAAAAACACTTTTGGTTATTTCGGGTTAACTTATACATTTGCAAAAAATTAAACCCTTTTCAGAAAATGTTTTGGACACTCGAATTAGCCTCACACCTCGAAGATGCCCCCTGGCCGGCAACCAAAGATGAACTGATTGATTACAGCATCAGAAGCGGGGCTCCTATTGAAGTAATCGAAAACCTGCAGGAACTCGAAGACGAAGGAGAGATCTATGAAGGGCTTGATGATATCTGGCCCGACTATCCAAGCCAGGAAGATTTCTTTTTCAATGAAGACGAATATTAATATTCTTCCGCAGGAATGATATAGCCGCTTTATATGAAGCGGCTTTTTAATTTTATAGCGTATTCAATCAAGTAGCGAGGATATCCCTCATTCAAAGGAAAATTGTACAGCATCAAACCATTGGAGATTTATCCTTTGGCCTTCTTTGAATCTTGCACATATTCCAATATGTCGCCCGGTTGGCAATCGAGCGCTTTGCAAATGGCTTCCAATGTACTAAAACGAATCGCTTTTGCTTTTCCGGTTTTGAGAATAGATAAATTAGACAACGTAAGATCTACTTTTTCCGACAATTCATTCAGCGACATCTTCCGCCTTGCCATCATCACATCTACATTTACAACTATGGCCATAATTAAATAGTTAAATCAGTTTCATTTTGCAATTCAACTCCCTTCTTAAATATGTGAACGACAACAAATAGCACCACTGCCATAAAAAACCAAACATCCGCCCCTCCCAACCGCAAGGTTTGAATTTCGGGCATTTGTACCCCCAAACCTTTTAACCATCCCGAATACCCAACCGCCCAGGAAAGAAAAAAACCAATGCCTATGCATATATATGCTATCAGGGAAACAGTATTAATTAAAGCTGAATTAAATGGCTTTTCAAAATTCAATTTCTTATCATAAAATAATTTTACAATCAGGTAAAAAATCAGCGTCTTTAATACAGAAGCAATGATAATCATCACCATCAACACGATGAAATTCCCTTTATCAAATTGATATAGGGATGAGAAGTTAAGCCCGTTCCAGAAATACGTTGCAACTATCGGTTTATAGATGGCATAAATGGTATTAAATACGATCCCCCCCGTTTCAATACACAACCCAATAAAGATGAGCCAGGAAACAATATGAAGGACATTCTGAATGAAACTGCTACTTTTTGGCATGGTCTGTTTGTTTAAATGATATCGCAAATATATAAATATTTATTGAAAAACAATAAATTTTTATTTTTTTATACTATTCCGCCCATTTCCCTCATCCGTAACCCAAGCCAAGGTTCCACTCCCAGGCAGGTGTACCATTCGCCATACACAGTTGATTCAATAGGGCTATCAGCATCTCGAACGTTCATTATGCATTTGATACTTCTTTAGGAAACAGGGTATCATTCATCCATTGTAAAAAGAGCTAAATAGAAAGTTTTTCAATCAGGTTAAAACCAGGTTAATTTTTTCATCGTAGGTGAAGTATTCTACATCATTAAAACAATACACCATGTTAAGATTATCAAAGTTTACAGGACTGGCCGCTGTTGCAGCAGTGCTGTTATTAAATGCCTGCAAAAAAACCGACCTCAGCAATGAAGGAATGGGAAACAATGATCCGAATGTTACTGAAAGAGCCGGTTTTGGTGATTTCAACAGGAACCTTACGTTTTATGCACTTACCAACGACAACCGCCTCGATAAATACTCTACGTCTATCCCTAAACGTATGATTGGATCAGCGGCAGTAACTGGTTTACAACAGGGAGAAAACCTATTGGCCGTAGATTTCAGGCCTGCCACCGGGCAGTTATACGGTTTGGGCAGCACCAGCCGTATCTATGTTATCAATCCCAGTTCCGGTGTTGCCAGGGCCATTGGAACTGCTCCATTCACACCGGCACTGTCGGGCGATATCACAGGATTTGATTTCAACCCAACGGTAGACCGTATACGAATAATTACCAGTAGCGGCCAAAACCTCAGGGCTAACCCCGAAACCGGTGCCATTGTAGCTACAGATGGGAATATCAACGGACAACCTGGTGCCATCATTTCAGGTGCTGCTTACATCAATAACAGCGCAGGTGTAACTACCACTACTTTATATGATATAGACAAAGAGTCGAACAATTTATATATCCAGAACCCACCCAACAATGGGACACTGGCATTGGTGGGCCCACTCGGCATAGATATTGAAGACGGAGGTTTTGATATTGCAGGAACAAGCGATGCCTTTGGCCTTTTTAATGTAAACGGCCGATCTACGCTCATGGCCATCAACCTGGTTACCGGACAGGCCAATGTAATTACTAATTATCCTGCTACCGTATCATACAGGGGTTTTGCCATCGCCACCAAAGCCGTTGCATTTGCTACCGATGCAAGCAATAATCTGCATATTTTCAACCCAGAAATTTATTACAACAGCAATAACCAAAATCAGATCATCAGCAAACCTATTACCGGTTTGGGCACAGGTGAATCTATTGTTGGTATTGATTTCCGCCCACTCAACGGGCAACTCTATGCGCTTGGAAGCAACAGCAACGTTTATACGCTGAATACTGCCAACGGAGCGGCTACACTCGTTGCTGCATTAACTACCCCATTGTCGGGCACCAGTTTTGGTTTTGATTTCAACCCATTGGTAGACAGGATCAGGATTGTGAGCAACAGCGGCCAAAATCTCCGTTTCAACCCAAATGATGGTGCTTTGATCGTAGACGGAAACCTCAACCCAGGTACACCATTCGTTTCTGCAGCAGCATATACCAACAATTTCGCTGGCACTACATCTACCGCATTGCTTTCTATTGACACCGAACTGGATCAACTGGTTCAGGTAAACCCACCCAACAACGGCACCATCGTTCCGATAGGCGCCCTGGGTATCAATGCAGGTGAAGCAAACGGATTTGATATTGGTGGAACAAGCGGTACTGCTTATGCGCTTTTCAGGGCCGAAAACAACCGCACAAGGTTATTTACCATCAACATCAGCAACGGACAGGCTTCAGGAAGAGGAATCATTGGAGCAGCTCAAGTTACCGGACTTGCAGTTGGACTAGGATTTTAACAGTAAGCAAGAAAACCCAAAAAGCGAACGGCCACATTTTGTGGCCGTTCCTTTTTAAAACCTCTATAAATATTTATAAAAACCAGTTGAATTAATATTCTTACTCCGATTAAGTTAATGGCTATTGTTGCCACAATTCGAAGGAAGGCGTTTTTAAAGTATCACTTTTTTACGAATTACTTACTGAATCGAAATTTGAAATAGATAAGGATTACCGACAATGCGCAGATGATACTATTGCAAATGATCACTGGTAATAGGCCACGGCCTACTCCATACACTATCCATATGATTGTACTCACAAAAACGATCAGCATCATAAACAAGTTCAGATCTTTCACACTCCGAGTTTTCCATGTCTGGTATACTTGTGGCATAAAGGTTAAGCTACTAAGCGTAGAACCAATATGGCCGATGATTTCTGTCCAATCCATATTGCGTTTTTACTTTTCCATTTGTTCAATGACCGCCTGCGTAACACCGGTATAAGAAAATCCGCCATCATGAAAAAGGTTCTGCATCGTTACCATTTTAGTGAGGTCGCTGAACATCACCACACAATAATTGGCACAATCCTCGGCACTGGCATTTCCAAGAGGGCTCATTTTTTCGGCATAACTGATAAAACCATCAAATCCTTTTACGCCGCTGCCAGCAGTGGTACGCGTAGGCGATTGGGAAATGGTATTTACCCGAACATGTTTTTTCACGCCATAATGATAACCAAAACTTCGGGCTACACTTTCCAGCAATGATTTTGCATCTGCCATTTCATTGTAATCAGGAAAAACCCTCTGCGCTGCTATATATGTTAATGCAACTACACTTCCCCATTCATTGATAGCATCTTTCTTCATACAGGCTGCCAACACCCGGTGCAGGCTCATAGAAGAAATTTCAAAGGTCTTAAGGTTGTGGGTATAATCTATTTCGGTATAATGCTTGCCCTTTCTAACATTTACACTCATACCAATTGAGTGCAAAATAAAATCAAACCCGCCTCCGAAATGTTCCATGGTTTTGCTGATTAGGTTATCAACATCATCCCCATTGCTCACATCACATGGAATCACAGGAGCCTGCACTTTTTCAGCTAGCTTATTAATTTCCCCCATACGCATGGCCACCGGGGCATTCGTAAGTACCAATTGTGCGCCTTCTTCAAAACACTTGATAGCAGTTATCCAGGCGATGGATTTCTCATCCAGGGCGCCAAATACAATCCCTTTTTTTCCTTTAAGCAGTTGATGGCTCATAATATGAACAGATTGATGAACAATAATTAATGGTTGTAAAAATAATCCTTCTCATCCAAAGAAATAATCATAAAAACGCAACACCATAAAATTTACAAGAAAGGCCATGAGGAATATGGCGAGAAAATGTGCCAGGAAGTACAAAAACAAATGGTTCGCCGATTGCCTGGGGTTGATCAGTTTGCGGATCAGCCAATGCGCCCCCATGATCAATAACAAAACCAACACCAATATGAACAACAACTTCCCCTTTTGCACATCCATTGATTTAAAAATGACTGCTGTTAATTACCTACCAGTTCACGGGCATTTGCCAATGCAGCTGCAGTAGGCTTCTCTCCACTCAGCATTTTCGCAATGGCAGTGATGCGTTCGTCATTGCCCAACAGCCGGATATTGGTTACAATTTTATCACCGCTAATCTCTTTGTACACAAAATAATGCGCTGCAGCTTTTGCAGCAATCTGTGCCTGGTGCGTAATGGCAATCAACTGGTGGCCCTCCGCCAGTTCTTTCATGATGATACCCACCTGGCGGGCTGCTTCACCGCTGATGCCAGTATCAATTTCATCAAAAATCAAGGTTGGCAAAGCCAGTTTTTTTGCGACCAGTGATTTAATGCTCAACATCAAGCGGCTTAGTTCACCCCCGCTGGCTACCTTGCCCACCGGTTCAAAACGATTGCTTTTATTGGCATCAAACAAAAATGAAACGTCGTCTGTACCAAATGCCGATAAATTACCTGTTTCCATAGCTACTTTAAGCCTGGCATTGGGCATTCCCACCTGTATAAGCAGTTTATTCACATTCGTTTCCAGTTGCTTTACTTTCGAATGCCGTTTGGCCGATATTTCCCCCGCCAGTTGCAAAGATGCTTTCAGCAACCCATCTTTTTCCTGATTGAGCTTAGCAATCTTTTCTGCCAGGCTTTCTACAACTTCCAGTTTTCCCTTTAAGGATTCCAAGATCTGCAACAACTGGGCAGTTTCCTGCACTCCATGTTTCTTTAAAAGCTTATAGCCGGCCGACAAACGGTCGCTGATCTCAGCCATCCGCTGCTCATCCGACTGCACAGAGTGTGATACCGTTTCAACCTCCCCCGCAATATCATCCAACTCAATAACGGTAGTTTGTAAACGCTGTAAGATATCTTTAATAGACGGATGCAGGTTTTCTAAAGGCCTCAACCGGTGAACCGCTGTTTTCAGCTGTTGCACTACAGGCTGCTCCCCTTCTTTCAATAAAAAAGCAATCCCATCCAGTTCACTCCTAACACTCCCTGCATTGCTGAGCAATTTCAGCTCTGCATCCAGGTCTTCGAGCTCACGCTCCTTCAAAGCAAGCGTATCGAGCTCTTCAAATAAAAAACGATGATAATCCAATTCTTTATCTGCTGCCTGCTGCTGCGTTTGCAACTGCTGCAACTGCGTGTATACTTTACTGTAAGCATGGTATTGTTCCCGAAGCTGTGCCAACAAAGTTGCATTGTCGGCCAACGCATCCAATACATCCCTTTGAAAAGATGAAGAATGGATATCCAGCGTATCAAATTGCTGGTGAAGGTCTACCAGCAACAAACTCAGTTCTTTCACCTGCGAGAGGTTTACCGGCGTGTCATTGATAAAACTCCTCGACTTCCCATTGGCTGCAATCTCCCGCCTCACGAGAATATCTGTATCCGCATCCAAATCATGTGCTGCAAAAAATGATTGCAGGGCAGCCGTTTCCTTTACTTTAAACTGGCCTTCCACCACACATTTCTTTGATGCATCCTGCAAAACTGCGCTATCTGCCCGCTGGCCCAGGATCAGGTTGAGTGCCCCCATCAGGATACTCTTTCCTGCACCGGTTTCACCTGTTATAATATTAAGCCCTTCGCTAAAATGTACAGCAAGGTCATCAATGATCGCATAATTGCGGATGTGTAAACGTTGCAACATAGAACAGCAAATTAGTGAAGATTATCCTTACCAGCCAGCTAAAATATACCCATGAAAAAAAATTAGCAGCACAAAAAAGCCCATCCGTACAACGAATGGGCTCCCTGTTAAACATATAAAATTATTTCACTTCTACAGAATCCTTGAGGTCGGCATCCACCAGGATCCTACCACAATTCTCGCAAACCATGATTTTTTTACGCAGCTTTATTTCACTCTGCTTTTGTGGCGGAATGGCATGGAAACAACCCCCGCAACTGTCCCTTTCTACCGGCACAACTGCCAAACCATTGCGGTAATTTTTACGAATGCGGTCATAACTTGTCAGCAGGCGCTCATCTACATGGCTGCGTGCCCCTTCTGCATCCTTATTGTAATGGGTTTCTTCTTTTTCAGTTTCGCCAATGATCTTCTCCAATTCTGCTTTTTTAGCATTCAGGTTCGATTCTTTAGAAGACACCGCTTTCTTGGCAACTTCCAATTGGCGGGCTTTTTCGGCGATCTCCTCCGTAGCATCCTTGATATGCTTTTCGCAAAGTTTTTCTTCGAGTTGCTGCATTTCAATTTCCTTATTGATGGCTTCAAACTCGCGGTTGTTCTTTACATTTTCACTTTGCTTCTCGTATTTTTTGATCAATGCCTGCGCTTCCTTAATGGCTTCTTTCTTCTGCTCAATGAACTCCTGTATACCATTGATCTCTTCCTCCACCCTGGTTTGACGGGCATGCAAACCTTCAATTTCATCCTCCAGGTCTTTAACCTCCATGGGCAATTCGCCTTTCAGGATCTGGATTTCATCAAGTTTGCTGTCGATTTTTTGTAAGCGAACCAGTGAAGACAATTTTTCTTCTACTGAAAATTCTTTTACTGAAGCCATATAGTTGATTTGTTTATGGTTTACCGGCATTGGTACTTCACCCGGCATCGTTGTGTCACTCACTTGTACCGCAACAAAGGATTCAGCTTATGCGGTAAAATAATGAACAGGATTGGTGAGAACCCCGGTTTTAAGGACGGCAAAGTTAGGGAATTTTTGCTGTAAAACATCAGTCAGCAGGTCAATGGTATATTGCTCACTTTCGAAGTGGCCGATATCTGCCAGCAAAAGCCGGCCATCGGCATCAAAAAACTCATGATACTTAATGTCGCCAGTAAGGTAAACATCGGCCCCGGCTCCCAATGCAGCGCCGGTTAAAAAGCTGCCGGCTCCTCCACAAACAGCTACTTTTTGTACTTCCTTTTTCAACAATGGGGTATGCCTGATTAACTTTAATCTAAATTTTTCTGATACAAATCTCAGAAAATCAACTTCTTGCATCTTTTCTGGCAAATGACCAATCAATCCTGCCCCGGTATCCTGGAGGCTGTTTTCTAATTGATACAAGTCATGGGCAACTTCCTCATAAGGATGTGCCAGCTTCATGGCCGCCAATACCCGCCCTTTCAACCAGGCAGGCAGGATCACTTCTATCTTAACCTCGCGTTCCAAATGCCGGCTTCCTTTTTCACCCACATATGGGGAAGCTGCCGAACCTGCGGTAAAAGTCCCTTCGCCGGGCACTTGAAAGCTGCATTCACTGTAGTTACCAATTTGCCCGGCGCCGGCTTCAAAAAGGGCGTTCAATAGCTTTTCTTTATGCTCAACCGGTACAAAGACCGACAGTTTCAGCAAAAATTTATTTTTTGGTACAAGTATCTTCCTGTTTGTTAATCCTAATACGTCGGCGATTTTCCCATTCACACCCTGCATGACATTGTCGAGGTTCGTATGAATGGCATACAAAGCGATATCATGTTTAATCGCTTTGATGATGGCCCTTTCAACATAATTTTTACCGTTGATTTTTTTCAATCCCCGAAAAACGATCGGATGGTGAGATACGACGAGGTTACATTTTTTATTGATGGCTTCATCGATCACCGCTTCGGTAGCATCCAATGATACCAGGATGCCCGAACAGAGTTCACCCGGGTTTCCCGTGATCAATCCGGCATTGTCATATTCTTCCTGTAAGGTTGGATGCGCCAGGAGTTCGAGTTCCTGTAAAATAGCCCCTATTTTCATAAAATAAAAGTATCATTTTTACTGCAGTTGCAACAAGGCACATGAAAAAATGTAGATTTGGAAAAAAAAAGATGAAAAAAACGCTGCAACTGTTGTTGCTTATTTCCGTACTACAATTTTCCCTCGAATCCTGCCAGAAAGAAGTTAATGATTTCGCAAATAATATCATTGACAGTATCCCAGCGAATCAAAATGACAGTATTTTCATCGATAAGATTGTATACCTCAGCCCCACCGGCACAGACACATTATACAAAATGATATTCAGCTATGATGCACAGAAAAGAATATCAGCATGGTCGGTCATAGAAACCGATACATTGTTGGTAAAATGTACCTATACATACCAGGGTTCAGATAGTCTCCCAAACAAGTCAGAATTACTCGAAAAAGACGGCGACTATTTAACCATTACCTATCATTCTTACGACGCTTCAAAAAGAAATATCAAGGACTCCGCCATTCAGTCGATTTTAAATATCCCGGGTGCCGATACTGTTGTTTCTATTTACTCCTACAATACTGGTAAACGGTACGGCATCACCACCAAGGGTACAGATGTATCAAAAGACACAGCTGATATAGATGCCAATGACAATTTACTTTTTTCCAAACATTACAATCAAAGTACCCTTGGAGAATACCTATTCAGCACCTCGCAATTTTCATACGACAACAAATTGAATCCGCTGGCAAGGCAATGGATTTATAAAGCGCATCAGAAATTTCCGTTGGGGGAAACCTTGTTTTATGATTACTTCTCCTATAATAACAAAATCTCCCAATCCGAATTTGTATTTACCGTAGGCGGAACTTCTAATCCCTCCATTCAAAGCAACACTACATATACCTACAATGCCAATAACCTGCCGATAACATCAACAGAAATATTTAACAGCGATACCGTTGTAGTGCACTACAAATACAAGCCATAAAAATGGTTATTATGTCTTACCAGGAATACCAACAACACCTGCAACAAATCGCCGACATAAAATATGCTTCTGCGGTATTGCAATGGGACCAGGAAACTTATCTGCCCGTAAAAGGCGCCGAACACCGGGGCAGGCAAATAGCCACGCTTACCGAACTGGCACACCAAATGTTTACAGCATCAAAAACCGGCAACCTGCTACATTTGTTACTGGCAGATGACAGGCTAACGGATACCCAAAGACGAAATGTTGCATTGAGCCTCGAAGACTATAACAAGAGTACAAAGCTTCCGGCAAGTTTTGTAAGGGAACTCAGCGAAGCGGTTAACAAAAGTTTCCATGCATGGATTAAAGCCAGGAAAGAGAATAACTTTTCCGTATTCTGCCAACCACTCCAGGAAATCATTGCGCTTAAAAAACAGGAAGCCGATTTATTGGGCTACGAACAACACCCCTACGATGCCCTCATGAACGATTACGACAAAGGGCTTACGGTTGCAAAAACGGATGCGCTTTTTAATCAGCTAAAACCAGCATTGCTAAGTTTGATGCAGGAGATCGGTAAACTCCCGCAGGTAAGCAATGATTTTCTTCACCAGCATTTCAACAAAGATGCCCAATGGAAATTCGGGCTGGAACTATTACGGGAAATGCATTTCGATTTTGAAGCCGGTAGGCAGGATATCAGCGAGCACCCGTTTACCACCAATTTCAATAGCCACGATGTGAGGGTTACCACCCGCATCGATGAACAGGATTTTGGCAATATGACCTGGAGTTGCCTTCATGAAGGCGGGCATGCCTTGTATGAGCAGGGTTTGCCAGCACCAGAATATGGTCTTCCACTGGGAGAATATTGCAGCCTCAGTATCCATGAAAGCCAAAGCAGGCTTTGGGAAAACTGCGTT
>JBPOHG010000003.1:0-2297 GCA_052035835.1 Bacteroidota bacterium
GCTCGGTAGATTCATCCACCCTCCGCTTGTCGAAACTATTGTTCATTACCGTTAGTGTGCCTTCTTTTTGCTCATCTTCCTGCATCCTGGCAAACAGTTCTGTACGTTTCTTGTAACGCTCTGCAAATGCCTGCCATTGCAGCGAAAAAGTAGTGGATTTCCTCGACGCTGCAATATATTTACCCAGCGTAGCCACATGTTCAAAATGGGCATTCTTTCCTACCCTGGCTTCGCTCTTCGCTTTCAATGTCCCAATAGGAATAACCGGCGATGGCTGAAATGTGCCGGGTTTGCTGTTATCGGGTTGAAGGGCGGTAGGCTTCGATCTTTCTTTATAATATTCATCATCAAACAAATCGGGTATGCTGATATCGGGCTGAACCGATTTCCATTGAACCGTACTTCCGTTTACCCGGTAAAATTTTTGCCCCGTCACTTTAACAAAATCCTGGTATTTATCCATTCCGTCCACTAAACTACTGATATTGCTACTGGTATCCATGGGCAATAGCACCTGCGCCGTACCCTTGCCATAAGTACTGCTGCCAACAATCAGTGCCCGGTTATAATCCTGCAATACAGCGCTCACAAATTCACTGGCACTGGCGCTTCCACCATTGATCAGCACCATCAACGGGCCATCGTAAATGGTGCCACGGTTGGGGTCTTTGAGGAACTGCAGTTTGCCATCCCGGTCTTTTACAGAAGCAACCGGACCAATATCAATAAATATACCTGCCAGTTGCATCGCTTCCCACATACTTCCCCCGCCGTTGTAGCGCAAGTCGAGAATAAGCCCGGCAATATTGTCTTTCTTCAACTTAATAATTTCCTTGCTCACATCATTGGCACAACCTTGTAAATAGATATTATCGCCATCTGTATCCTTGCTATAAAAGCCCGGCAGGTTGATGTAGCCCATTTTCTGGTCTTTTCCTACGAGGTAACTTTTTACCACACTTTCCTCATCGGTTATCTTTTCTTTTATCAATACCACTTTGCGGATTTCACCTGCTGAAGTGCGAATGGTCAGTTCCACCGATTCTTCAGACATGCCTCCCAGTAATTGTTCCAGTTCTTCTTCTTCCAGGTCGGCCACATCGGTTTCCTTTCCCCCGGTTTTAACTTTTAACAATACATCACCGGTATGCAATTGCCCGCTGCGCCAGGCACTGCCGCCCGGTTGCAGGTAGCCGATACTGATATCTCCTTTCTCATCTTTTTTAACATCAAAACCGGCAGAATATTCAGAAGCCGTCATCACTGTTTCAAACTCCTTGCGCTCTTTCCTATTCATGTAAGCCGAATGGGGATCATAACACCAGGCGATGCTATTTAAAAACAGGTCCTCCATTTCTTCCAGGAAAACAGTGGGGGTTTGCAACTTATCCTGGATATAACCCAATTCCCGTTTTTTTATTTTTTCCCTTTGTTCCGCTTCTAATTTGGCAAAATCTTTTGGCAACTGAGGGCCCGGTACTTCCTTGCGTTCGGCCATAACATCTGCAATCCCATTCATCACCACCCGTTTAAGGTATTGCTGCCAACGGGCAGCGATGCCTGCTTCATCATTCGCATAATCAACGGCCGGCCAAACCATTTGGTCGGGTTTGGTAAAATCAAAAGGCTTTGCAAATAAAATCTTAAGGATGCTGTCGGTTTGTTGCAAACGCCTGCGGTAGCGTTGGGTACTCAATGTAAAAAAAGCCATGTCCTTTGCAGCGATGGCTTCATCCAGTTTCAATTGATAAGGTTCAAAATCACGGATATCTTTCCTGGTGAAGAACATTTTTTCCTCATCGAGCTCTTCCATCCATTTATGAAACAAGAGTACCGACGATGAATCATTCCAGCTAACAGGCTTGTAGTGGTGCTTGTCAAGGAAACGGGAAAGCACAAACGCTTTTTCCCCAACTGTTTTTTGTTGGGCTTTCGCTACCCCCATCCAACAGGGGAGTGTTAACAACAGGGCCGGAAAAATCGCTTTCATTATTGTAAATTCATCTCTTTGATGATTCGATTGATTTTATCGTCGAGCATTTTTTCTGCAGCGTCGAAACCTGCAGCATCTGCTAGTGGGGTATTGACACTAAAATAAAATTTGATCTTTGGTTCGGTTCCGCTGGGGCGTGCCGAAATTTTACTGCCATCTTCCAGCAAAAATTGCAGCACATTGCTTTTGGGGAGGTCAATCTTCCAACTGCTGTTGTCCTGCAGGTTTTTTCCCACCTGTAATTCATAGTCGAGCAGTTCCTTCACTGCAATGCCATCAATTGTCTTAGGCGGGTTGCTGCGGT
>JBPOHG010000244.1:0-2060 GCA_052035835.1 Bacteroidota bacterium
GGGGTGTATGACCTCACAGAATATACCAAAGGTTATTACGACGACCAGGTATACTTTAATTCACCAGCCCACTACATTCCTAATTTAACAGATGACTGGTACCTGAGTAATATCAGGCGCAGCAACCATATCCATATCTTAACCGGTAGTGGCGATTATGAAGACCCCAATGCATCCAGGAATTTTTCGGGCATATTAAATAACAAAGGGATTCAGCATGAACTGGATATTTGGGGAGAAGAATGGAAACACGATTGGCCAACCTGGAGAGCCATGCTGCCAGCCTACCTGGAGAATAAATTTTAACGATGAAATTCATGATATGATAAAAATGCGGTGAGGATATGCACCGCATTTTTTATTTGTATACAAAAAGCTTTTCTGATACTAAAAGAAACGCCCCTTCTTTTTTTGTTTTACTTTTATGGCATGCCGAAAAAACTTTTTCTTTTAGATGCAATGGCGCTCATTTTCAGGGCATACTATGCTTTGATCAGGAGCCCGCGTATCACCAGTAAGGGACGAAATACCAATTCGCAGTTTGGGTTTACCAATACATTGATTGATCTTATCAACAACCAAAAACCAACGCATATGGCCGTGTGTTTTGATACACACGCACCAACAGAACGCCATACCGATTTTGCAGATTATAAAGCAAACAGGCAGGAAGCCCCAGAAGATATATTATCTGCCATCCCTGATATTAAACGCATCATAAAGGCTTTTAATATTCCTGTTGTTGAGTTGGATGGATTTGAAGCAGATGATGTTATTGGTACACTTGCCGGACAGGCAGAAAGAGCAGGCTATGATGTTTATATGGTAACCCCCGATAAGGATTATGGCCAATTGGTAACTGAACATGTGAAAATATATAAGCCCCCTTACCAGGGAAGCCTCTTCGAAATTTTAGGCCCGAAAGAAGTTTGTGAAAAATGGGATATTGAAAACGTAGGGCAGGTAATAGATATCCTCGGGCTAATGGGGGATGCAGTAGACAATATTCCCGGTATACCAGGCGTAGGTGAAAAAACCGCAGCTAAACTGCTCAAAGAATATGGCAGTATAGACAATATACTGGCAAACGCAGATAGCATCAAAGGCGCACTGGGTGAAAAAGTTCGCAATGGCAAAGAAATGGCAATAATGAGCCGCAAACTTGCAACGATTATCACAAATGTGCCGGTTGTTTTTCATGAAGAAGATTTTTGTTTAAAAGAGTGGAATAAGGATGCATTGATGGAAGTGTTTGCAGAGCTCGAATTTAAAACGTTGGGCAAAAGATTGCTGGGTGAAGATGTGGCTGTTACAACTGATAAAACAACAACCCCCGGGGGGCAGATGGATTTATTCGGTCAGCCTGTTCAAACGGCCCAGCAACAGGCAAGCATACCCGAAGATGCAGGGGGCACAGATGTAAACAGTGCCGAAAGAAATATTCACAATACAAAGCATGATTACCTTTTGGTAAATGATACAGCATCCATTCAGTCATTAATTGAGGTATTGTTGCCCGAAAAAGAAATTTGCTTTGATACAGAAACAACAAATATTGATGCAAACCTTGCCGAACTGGTAGGAATGAGTTTTTCCATCAAACCCGGCGAAGGCTGGTATGTGCCTTGCCCGGCCGACAGGGAAAACAGTTTGAAGTTGCTGGAGAAGTTTGCTCCGCTCTTTGCCGACACTTCTAAGACCTGGATAGGCCAAAACCTGAAGTATGACCTGCTGGTATTGAAATGGTATGGGTATGAACTAGCCGGTAATACATTTGATACAATGCTTGCTCATTATGTAATTGAGCCCGATGGAAAAAGGAGTATGGACCAGCTGAGTGCCAAATACCTGGGTTATGAACCTATTCATATTGATGAACTGATTGGAAAAAAAGGTAAGACGCAAGGGAATATGCGTGATGTGGAGCTTGATAAAATTAAAGAGTACGCAACAGAAGATGCAGATATTACACTGCAATTGAAACATGTTTTTTTGCCACTGTTGAAGAAGAACGAAGTGGAAAAAGTGTTTTACGAAGTTGAGAATCCGCTTGTGAAAGT
>JBPOHG010000177.1:0-5330 GCA_052035835.1 Bacteroidota bacterium
GTTAAAGGAAAAAATGTATTGTGCAAACGTTTTTCGTGTTGCATCTTATAGTTGAGCGATATTGCTCAGAACATTTAAAATGTTATATTATGAACTACAATTTTACACTGATCAAAACAAAGGCAAATTGTGAAACCCTCATTAAGATCGCCGGTCAAACAAAAGAAGACCTGGAGTTTCGCAGGGCATCCTTGATCCGCAAGCAGAAATCTTCCACCAACAATGCGCTTTCGCTGCAGGCCGAGATACAGGCCATCACCGCAGAAGCTGCAGCTGTTGAAACCGCCATCGTTAATTTGCCAGATGGGGAAGTAAAACAGGAAATGGTGGTACGCAAAACAAAGCTGGTGCACAAATTGTTCCTGCTTTCCAATGCTCAAAACAGCAATGGCGTGGTATCTATCCTCGATCGTGAGTTCGATATCGGTTGCCTCGATCAGCAAATTGAAGAAGCAGGCAGCTTTATCAATGGCGTTACAGCGCACATGAACAGCTTGTAAAACAGTTGGAAGAAAAAATCCCCGTTAGTGATAGCGGGGATTTTTTTGCATGCAACGTTTTTGAATTTAAAGCGCAACAGGAGGAGTAATTGTTCCTCCTGTAATGGCAGCACTTAATGCACCATCTACGATTGTGAGCACTGCTACTGTACGCTCAATCTTATCTGCTATTCTTTGCATTTTGAGGATATTTGATTTAAGGGTATTGATAGGTGTTTGTAAAGAAGTACCCAGGTTTAACAGCGTCGTTGAAATTATGCTGTTTCTCTTTGAAATTATGCCGTTGATTACTTCTATTACCTGATTCCTGGCTACATTTACAAGCTTTCTTTTTTCACCGTCTTGCTTGCCAGCTTCATGGGCAAGTTCTACTGAAACTACATTGAGGCTATCTATGACCTTATTTAAAGAATCAGTGAGTTCGGCTTTCATTCTTAATGTGTCTGATGGCGGGGTGGAAAGCATCGTAGTATCGGCTAAAGCACTTTCTTCTGTTTTGCGTTCACTTTCGTTACAGGCAGAGATTATAATAGCAATGAAACAAAGAATAGAGATGAAATATTTCATGTTGATTTATTTTATAAATGAAGAATAGGTTTCCAGCATATTGGTTTGCAAATCGAGGCGGGTAATAATAGCATTCAGCTGTGTGCAGTCCTTTTCATTGTTATTTAAAGAAGCTGTTAATCCCCTGATTAAATCCCTGAGCGTACTGTTAAAAGTATGGAGTACTTCACCAAAAGCTTTCAGTTGCGTTATTTCCTTTTGATAGCTTTCCAGTTCTAGGGCAATTTTGTATGCATTTTCAAAAGTCATTTTTTTATCTTTCATAATCCGGTTGAAATCCCGGTAGCTGAATATATAATTTGATTCCAAAGTACGCAGATCGCTCCTGAAGGCTGGAATTCTCATGTTGTTGAGCACAAATAAAATGTCCTCTAAAATGACGGCGCTTGAGTCGAATGCTTTTTTAAAGTATTTCGCCTGTTGCTTTTTAATGCGCCGGGTGCCCAGTTCCAAGGCAATGGAAGCAAATAACTTACCGTAATCGGCGCTTATTTTTTTTCCGGAAAAATGATTGTATTTACTGATTAAAGAATCAATATTTCCAGCAATACCATCTTTATTATTGATAACTGCTTTTGCAAAATCTGGATTCGCCACTGCTTTTAGTAATTCTGTGATTTTTAAGCAAAGTATCCATCCTGCCCTAGATGAATCGAGTGATAGTTGGAATTGCGCTGCTTCGGCAGCCATCAGCCTGGATATTGAATCCAGAACAGGAAAACTACTGTCATAACTTGTGTTAATTGATATAGCGGTAAACTTACTCATCACAGCATTATCGTACAGGTGTTTATTTACCCGTAAATACGCTGCCGGTAGTTTAGATCCAATGATATTCATACCCTTTCCAAGGTTTTCGGCAGCATCGCTCTGACAGGGCTGTAAGAATTTTCCTGATGAACATGAACTTGCCAATACTATTAAAATGGCAACCGGTATTAGTTTCATATTGAATTTTTAAGTGTGAAGAAATTTACTATTACAAATCTAGTTGCGAGTGTTTTCCTTTCAGATGGTGAAATCACCCTAAATACTGGAGTGAGAAAACTACATAATTCAGTGATTGTATTAAAGCAAATGCTCTTTTACAGGGATTTCCCTGTACTAAAAACAGGATATTCCCTTTTGTAAATGCATTTTTTATTACGGTCTTTTGTTTGGAAATGGTTTTCATATTCACTCATGTAAAAATGTATAAACATGCCAAAACAATCAGTTGAATTGAGTTTCATTGAAAACAGCCCAGGCAAAGCACTGGAGGTACATGTACCTAAAGGGATTTCTCACAAAGACCTGCAAAAGATCACATTAGGCGACCTGATTTCTAAATTCAGGCCGAAAGGATGCCAAACCTGCCTGTCGGGTATGGACCTCAGGATCCGCGAAAGGTTAGGAAGGGTAGTGACCATCAACTTTGAAGATGGCAAATTGAACGGGTTGTAGTAGACCACCAAGGCTTTGTTGTTAATTCAACAGGGCCTTGTTTTAAATCTGATGTATGTTTACCAAACAAAATATTCCTGGTGTTGGCATTTTGTACAATGCAGCTTTGCCAGAGTTCCTACAGGATAACCTGCACCTGGTTGATTATATCGAAATCATCCCCGACATGTTCTGGTCGGATGAAGGCCGTGGCAGCCAACCCCGGTTTACAGCTTTGCCGCAATGGCAGCACCAGCTCAACTGGCTTCATGAAAGGGTTCCGCTGGTGGCACACCATATCGGGATGTCGCTTGGAACAGCCGATTTTTTTGATACGGAATATATTTCATTCATACAGGAAATGCACCGGCGCTATAATTTTCTTTGGCATAGCGACCATCTGTCTTTTTTAAAACTTCCCACCAAAGGTCCGCATGATCACAATGCCGGCATCGCCGTGCCGGTACCTTACGATGAAGAAATGCTACAGATGATTGCTGGTAAAATGAATTATATCTGTAAGGAAATCAATTTGCCATTCCTGCTCGAGAACAATGTTTACTTCGTGGAGTATCACGAACAGGATTATACAGAAACTGATTTTATCAACCGGCTGATGCACATGAATAATGCTTCGTATATCCTCCTGGATATCCATAACCTGTACGCAAATTCGGTGAACCAGCAGGTACGGGCGAAAGAATACATAGATGCACTTGATATGGCGAAAGTATTAGAAATGCATATCGCAGGCGGCAACGAATTGGATGGAACATATATGGATTCCCATTCTGGCCCCTGTCCCGATGAAGTATGGGAGTTGCTCGATTATGCGGTAAGTAAGGCGCCGAACCTTCGAGGGATCACTTTTGAATTTCATGAGTCCTATTTCCCATTATTGCAGTACGACGGGTTGAGCCATGAATTAGGCATGGCAAAGAAGATCCGAGACAAGCATTATCTAAAAAAGGAAACTCATGAGTTTGCATAATTTTCAACTTGCATTTGCGAAACTCGTTGCATCCCCGCAATTATGCGTTGCCGTTAGAGAAGATGGCAGCAGTTTTTTTTCAGGGTTCGATTTAAATGAAAAGGAGATAAGCAGGCTACGTTCTGTGGTCAACCAAAAGGGCATGCAGGCTTGCTGTAATTTATACCGGATGAACAGGGTGACACCTTTATATACCCAGCTTAGCAACACCTGCACGATGTTAGAAGAAAGGCTGATGCCGGAAGTGGAGGCTTTTTGGAATCATTACAAGGATACTTCCTTGCAGTTCAGGGAAGAAGTGCTGGCTTTTGGTGAATTTTTAATGAATAGGATTGATGACGGGATTGTACAGATCCCCTACCTGAAGGATATCCTCAATTTTGAAATTGCTATCAATGCGCTAAGTTATTTGCCAGAGGGCCATCAACGTTTCGTTCGGTTTGAATATGATATTTACCGGTTATTGTATTTGCTGAGCATTGGCAAACTTCATGAATCATCCATCGAAAGAAGCAACACGCTCTACAAGTTGTATCTTGTTGAAAGGGTGTTGCAGATGGAGGAGGTTCGGCGTTTTAGGGTTGGTTCGAGGTTTAATGTTTAAAGTTTTGGGTTCAAGGTTTAGGGTTGAGCGTTGAAAAGTTGAAGGGTTTAAAGGTTGGTAAGCAGATCAAGATTGAGTTCAAATAATAAATTAAAAAAAAGTCAATCAACGATCAATAGTACAGTTTACAGTAGTACAAAAGTAACATCAGGGCGACCAGTCAATTGCTGTACATAATTGACGGAGCCTTTTTTGGTTACTTTTTGGGCAAGCAAAAAGTGACAAGAAAAGAAAGGAACCTCATAAAAGGTTGAATGGTTGGTTTAATGTTTAAAGTTCAGGGTTTAGGGTTCAGCGTTTAATGGTTTAAAAGTTTAAGAGTTGGGGAAGCGGTTAAAAATTTAAGGGTTATGGTTTTGTGAGCATTAGGTTAAAACAGGATTGGTGGAGTGATCTACAGAAAATGTAGTTGCAGGTTTAACTTTCAGTGCTGCAAATTGAAGAGAGAACTGCTTTCAAGAAAGACTTCAAAAACAAAAAACCCCGGCATTGCTGCCAGGGTCTTCGTGGTGTGGGGCGGGATCGAACCGCCGACACAAGGATTTTCAGTCCTTTTCCGCCGCGGCGGATACCGCACCGTTTTTGTCCAAATAAGATTGAATAAAAAGTTTGATTTCTTCTCTTCCTCGTCCGGTTTTGAAAAATTTTTCTTTGATCAAAGCAGCAGCTTTAGAGTCGAAAGATTCTGTTCGAATCAAGATCCATGGCCTGTACCTAAGTGTAAATCCTTTTGATGCTGTAACATTATGCTCCATGACCCTTCTTTCAACATTATTGGTATAACCAACATAGTTTTTTCCTGAAGAAGGAGAATAAAGTATATAAATGAAAAACATACAATAAAAAAACCTCTGATTAATTCAGAGGTTTTCGTGGTGTGGGGCGGGATCGAACCGCCGACACAAGGATTTTCAGTCCTTTGCTCTACCGACTGAGCTACCGCACCTTCTATTCCATTCATTGAATGGGCAGCAAAAATAAGGGGATTTTGTGAAATTTGTGGACTAATCTTCGATTATTTTATCCTTTTTTGTTTGGCGGGGCCTTTTTTCAAGGTTCCTATCTGGCTGTTAATGAACCTTTCATACAATACGTATGTTGAATGAAGGGATCGCAAATCGCATATTTGAACTGCATTGCATTAGTTCAGATAAATGGCATACCTGAACAAAGGGCTGCATAAAATCCCCGGTAGGTTTCTAATTCCCAAACTCACACAAAAACTTAATCAGCATGAGTTTCAACT
>JBPOHG010000119.1:0-7716 GCA_052035835.1 Bacteroidota bacterium
ATCTTGCAAATGATAGTTTTTCATTTACCAGGAGGAAGTCTTCATTTATCCTGTATTCGCCAATCATTTGTTGCCCTTTATTGAATCTTTCCAAACCCCGGTCGAGGGCCGAAACGGTATAAACAAAACTTACCGGCAGCCCTTTACCTAAGAGCCTACGGGCTACTTCAATGCTCATATCCAGGCCATAGAGGTCCTGGTTATTGTGTAAGTCGAGCCGCGACGCATTGGCACAAAGCAATACTTTATTTTTTTGCCTGGCTTTTTGCACATGCGATGCAATAGATGCGGGCAGCATGGGTTCCTCACTCATCACTGGCGGCAGGAATGCGTGTTTTATAATTACTTTATGTGCCGGTAAATGAATTTTATCCATAATCCCATCATTCACTAATATGATCTTATCGGCCAAGCCAAAGAAGAATGCATCCATTTGGCGGAATGGGAATGGCCTCCTTGCCCCGTATCCATGAAGGGTTACAATGAGTTTTTTACCCATCAGTTTACCTGTGAGTATATGCAGTTTTTTAAGGATCCTGCTTCCACTATGAATAAACAATACATCCGCCTGGATAATCCTTTTCAGGTATCCGATCGGGTTGAAGCTTTTAACACTGAAGTACCCATGTTTGCGGGTACTTGCTTCATCAATAAAGTCTAGTTGAAATTCATCTTCCAGCAAATGTTTCAAGCGCCAGATATGTACACTGATCCCCCCGGCAGGAGGCGGCAAAGGGCCGGCTATGAGTACATTCGTTTTCTTTTTCATTGCAGTAAGGAGTGTCACTGTTATTTCGCTGCTGCTACAGATAAAATAACGGTCATGTGTATGGGTAAGCTTGGTTCTTTTTCTTTATTTGTGCTTTATGATGAGCTTATACTTTTGATTCGCCGAATACGTAAGGTCTTCGCGGCTGCAATAGGTAAACATAAGCTGCATATTATCACCAATCATCCTTATGAAATTTGAGCGCAACTGGTTTTCATCATCTTTTCCAAACGCTGCTGTGGTAACCAGTTTTACTTCAATGGGCCTTTCTACATTGTATTGGTGAACCTGGGCCATTTCTAGGTTGTTTACACCTTTAAATGCATGGTCGATACAACCTACTACGCTGCCATCTTTGAGGTCGAGGTTGTCGCCGGCCCGGCCTTCTATTAAAATGATCTCTGGAGAAACCAGGTTTTTTAGAAAGTCTGTTGATCCAACTGTAATCTTATCATCAACAGCATATCTTATCAAAGGGAAATTCTTATTGATCAAAGCAGTAGTAATGATCCTGTCTTTCTGAAATTCGTTTATAGAATAGAGTGGAAGCGGGTAATATTTACCGTTAGCATCCTGTGCCAGCCCTATACTGCGTTCAACATTGCCATACCAATCATGGATCTTTGTACCCAGGTAACCTTCTACCTTTTCACGCTGGAACTGGTACAAGGTTTCTGATGAAGTAAAAGCATTGGGGATATTCAGTTCGAGCCCTTTCTTCTCCAGTTCGAGGCAGAGTTTGTATAAATAACTAGGGAAGGCTTCTACAGCAACCGGGCCAAATTCTTTTATCATCTGGTAGTATTGCTCAATTGTATTGGCATTGATATTGGGGCTGGAGATATATAAAATATTCGCTCTTTTGTAAAATTCATGGGCGGTGTTTTTTCCCAATACGCCGCGGATCGATAGCAATGGTTGCCCGGCTTTGAAACCATGCATTTGACGGTAATGGCGGATATACGCTTGTTCAGTAGCAATGTTTACCGGAGTTCTGTAAACGGTTAGCGGTACACCGGAGGTTCCGCTGGTAAGCCCTTTCACTTTCATAAAATCAAAACCATTGTAAATATTATTTACCTGGTGCTTGATGATGTGCCGGTCTATGATGGGCAGTTTGCTGATATCTGTAATGTCTTTGATATCGGCAGGGGATATCCCATGTTCTGAATAAAGTTTTTTATAAAAATCGGAGTTATTGTATGCACGCCTGAAAATACTGATAAAAGCATCATTGTACTTACTCAGCAATTGTTCGGGGCTCAGTTGGTACAACTGGGAAATCTCTTTGAATTTCCGGGTTGTGATAATGTTGTTCTTCGAGTAATATTTTACCAATTCATTCATAGGTGGTAGAGGTAATTTAAACTTCCAGCATCCAGGTTACCTGTGGCAGGAAGTATTCGTTTGTTGTATATAGATTAACAAGCGGATAAACCATTTTAGAAAGCCTTGCTTTTTTTAATAAAAACGACTTTATCTGCTCTAACGGGTTGAAGATCCTCCTCAACCCATCTATTACAATAACGTCACCTGAGAAATTTATTGTATGTATTGCGTAATTAAAATTAGTATTTTTTGGTGGACGAAGGGTCAAAACAGGCTCTTCTGAGAAGGTTTCTATATCTAACTGGGTGATTTTGTTTATAGATATTGATTTTCCATAATATTTCTTGCAGTTCTGCGTTGGCCGGTAAATTTCGCCATTGTAAGAAAAGAAATTTCCTGCCGGACGGGTACCATTAATGGAAGATTTTACAGGATTGGCCGGGTGGGGAGTGTACGGGCCTTTCCAGTCATCTGCATAATATAAATAGAGCTTACTGTTGCCATGCAAGCCACGATGGGTGGCAAACACCCAGAATTTACCTTTGTGTTCGAGTATGGTGGAATCGAGTAAAGGAACATTTTTAATTAATATATGCGGATTGACCAATTGCTTTTTTTCAAAATCGAATTCATAACTTATCAGGTCGCCCCCTTTACTGGCTTCCGGAATAATATATGTTTTTCCGTCCCTGATAAATACACTTGGGTAGGAAAGGTGGAGTTTGGTATCGAGCAATTCTTTGGAAGAACTGGGTGTAAAATCCTTGTTAAGGGTAGCATATGAAATTTTTCCATACTGGTCTTCAGCAGAAAAGTCTTCATAAATCACATTAAGGTTTCCATGATTGTCATGAAAGATAAATGGGTCTGCATAAAATCGGGTATCTTTTTTAACAGGCAACCAGGTATAATTAATAGTATCCTGGCCATTTGATAATATGGTTTTTATGTCGGCCCTGGCAAGCCCAATATTCCATTGTTTGATGTAGAGTTTATCTAAAATTGCATTCATTGCCCTTAACAACATGTGCCGGTTGTTTGAAAATTTTTAAGAATTGGTTTATTAGGTTGTTTTTATAGCCTGGCACTCATCAGTAACGCCTGTCGAGCTTTTCTGAGATCTTTCGTAGAATATAATATGGAACCGAATGATAATTTACGCAAGTGGATTTTTGGCCACCAAACGATAACTTAAATTCATTGATTCCTTTCAGGCTTTTGTCTTCTGTATTTTCGGCATATCCGCCAAAATCCATTAATACAAAGCCCTGATCTTTAAAATAGGCGATGTCTTTCGCGGTGAGCAATTTGTTGGCAAGGCCAATTAGTTTTCGGTCGAAATTTTCATCCAGCCTTTTTGAAGCTGATTGAAAAAGCCTGGCAACTCCCAGTTCCTTGTCAACTATATAACTATGTGCTGCCAGGATATCATTTCCCAGCATGGCAAAAGTTGTTTTAAAATTTGTGCCGATACTTTCAATCATTCCTCTTTGTGCAGGGTATATTTTTTTCGCTGCAGCAAAGTCATTAAAAAATGGAATGAATGTATCTATATCGTCCCTGAAAACACATTGGATGCCTTCCGTTTCTGCTTTCCTTATTTCCTGCACAACGGTCTTCCTGAAACCGGCAGTGATTTCATCCATGCTTTTGTTGAGCGGTAATTCTACTGTATAGGAAAGGGACTTTATGCAACCGGTTACCCTTGCAGCATCCGGTTTTTGTACATAACTGTACATGCGAAGTGAAAAAAAATCGGCCAAGCTGCTCTCACACCTGAACCATGTATCTGTTACCTTAAATAGGTAAAATTTTTTCTTAAACCTGACCATATCAAAATCCTGTTCGTTTACGCAATACACAGGAGCATGATAAACGCTTTATTGCTGTAAACATTGCGTATAAAATGCCAGTGTTTTTTTCGCAACATTTTCACACTGGTATCGTTCGATGGCCGTGTTCTTCGCATTTCGAGACATGGCAACTACTTTTTCCTGGTTATTATGCAAAGAAGCCAGTATGTCTACAATCTGCTGAGGCTCATCCAGGTTGAATAAAAAACCTGTTTCCTGATCCTTCACCATTTCGGGTATTCCTCCCACTGCCGAAGCAACAACGAGCTTGCCTGCTGCCATGGATTCGGCAATAACCATTGGTAAAGATTCGTGTTTCGAAGATACGACAAGAATATCGGCCTCCCCGATAAACTTCTGTACGGTAGTTTGAGGCACCCATCCATGAAAATGTACATAATCCGTAAGCTGGTTGTTTTCTACAAAATCCAGAATTAATTGCTTGTAATCTTCATTGCTATAATCGCCCAGCACTTCTATGGTATATGGCTTGCCCATATCCACCAGTTTCTTTAATGTCTCCAGTGTAAAAATGAGGTTCTTGTTATTGTCAATGATCCCCATATACAGCAGGATATTTTCTGTGTGGTTTTTCGGTGGGATATTGAAATAGGCAGGGACAATTGCATTGGGTATGATCGTTTGGTGTACTATTTTCCTGTCGGCATGTTTGTTTTTTGAAAAATTCGACAGGTGTATAATATTCCCCGGTGTCATATAAACAGCCACCATCCCATTAAAATACCAGGTGATCTTGTCTTTCAGTTTCTTTTTACGCTTCGCTTCATCAAAAGACATCCCATGGATGGTAAGCAGGTGTTTGGTGTTATGCAGCCCCCAGATTTTGGTGAACATAAAAGTGTTGCCTTCCTCATAATGAATGATATCTGGTTTGAACTCTTTAATATGCCTTTTCAAAATCTTCGGCCCCCTCAACAAATAGTTTACAGAGTGGTAAGGGAAATTTCCTTCCGGCACATGTACGATTTCAATATCAGAAGCAAACTTTGTTCTTTTCTCCTCCGTTACTTCCCTGGAAAAAGCAATGACCCTGACTTGAACATCGTTCAAACTGGCAAAGCCTTTCAGGAGGTTAACTACTGCCGAATGTACGCCGCCCCTGATCTGATCGAGGTTTACGGGTAAACCCGGTACCAAAATTATTACACGCATATTGGATTGTTTAGGTGTAAACAACTGATTATTTGCTGTAGGTTTTTCGTTTTATTAGTGTAACGGGGCAAATGTAATTGATATAAAATGAAGTAGTTATAAGAAAGTTACTCAGGTATGTTGATAAGCCTGAAGGATGGCATTTGAATTGTATTCACCTACTTCCTCTGAGTAATGATCTATTACTTTTTCCTGGAAAGAAAGATAGGTTGAACCTTCCAGCGCAGCTATGATGTTGGCCGCCAGTGAATCGGCGTTGGGCTCACAGAGCAAGCCATTATAGCCATCTTTGATATATTCGGGGAAAGAACCCACATTGGAAGCCAGCACGGTTTTACCAGCGGCAAATGCTGTCATTAAAACGCCACTCTGGGTGGCATCCCGGTAAGGGCAAACGATAAATTTTGAGCCACCTATACAGCCCACCAGTTCTTCGGTGCTCAGGTAACGTGAGTCAACTTCAATGTTGTGGGGGTACTTATTTACAACGGCTTGGTCTACCTCATACCCAAATACCGGCTTTCCGGCAATTTTGAATTTTTGATGGGGGAACCGCTCCAGCACTTTGGGAATTGCTTCCAGTAAAATGTCTATTCCTTTGTAATAGGACAGCCTTCCGAAAAACAAGATATAATCCCCATCATTTTTTTGGTTACCAATATATTGTTTAATAAAAGTATAGGGTTGCAATTTTATATCATGCAGGGGTACTTTAAATTGTGCATAATGTTCCCTGAATTGAGCTACTGCAAATTTTGAATAAAAGATGAAGGATTGGGCGAGCCGGTAAAATACAAAGTTGGGCACATCTTCCCGCCAGTTGTATTCTCCCGAATGTGGAACCGGGTCGTGCAAAGCGATCACCACTTTTTTAGATTTGAGATAGGAGAAAAGGCCGATGGTCCCGGCGAGCGTCAGCGTCCGGACCACCAAGTCGATCGCGCCCCATGGGCCATCCAGCGGCGTCTGAACGCGGTGCGTCGAGATCGCCGTGGGGAGGAGGTCCAGCGTGCCGCCGATGACCTCCTCGTCGGCGGGCGTGGTCAACGCGACCACGGCGGTGTCTGACGCCAGCCTGGACAGGCCTTGGTGTCGCCCGTGCGCGAAGTTTCTGGGATCCAGGGCGGTCACCGACCCTAGGCCCGCCTCCCCCCACCGCGACTCAAGGTCTATGGCGGCCATGGAGGCCCAGCCCGAGGCCAAGGCGACCAGCGACCGCGCGCCAGCGAGGCCTTGCGTGTCCAAAGCCTGCGCGTCGAGGGCCTCCGCCGTGAGCGCTGGGAGCGGGTCCGGCGGCGCTGCCATACCCCAACCCCGAGCGAGGAGCGCCAGCGTGGCGAGCAGCGTGCCCGTCGCGAGAAACCCATCTTTCGCGAGCGGGTACTCAAGCCCGGCGAGCGACTCGTTGTGTGTCGGCGCCAGCAGCTCAGCGAGCGGGCTCGCGCCGCGCAGGCAGAGCGCCGCGACCGGGCCCTCCGTCGCCGCGAGCGCGTGCTTCGCCGCCGCGAGGATGTCGGGGTTCTTGCCGCTGGCGCTGATCAGCAGCACACCCCCGCGTGCCGGGGGCGCGCGGAGGTCCTCCAGGGGCGTCACGGCCACGGCCATCCAGCCGGTCATCTGCTGATGAAGCCGCGCCGCGAGGGCACAAGCCGCGGAGGACCCTCCCGACCCCACAACGACGAGCGGGCCTTCAGCCAGGCGATCGAGGGTGCACTTCAGCCGCCGAACGTCGGCTTCATGGGCGGCCCAGCTCCAGACCTTTGGGAGTTTTTGAATCTCTGACCAGTAAGACATAGGCTGACTCTTAGCGCGGCGATGGCTCGGTGCCAGCCGCCGCTTGAGTCTACCGCGCGGGAGGACCTCCGCGCAGCGCTCAGAGAGCAGGCGCGCTTAATTGGCCTCGACTTCTCACCCACAACCGCCTCTGCTACGATAGTCGCCGTCGAAGGAGTCACCATGCCCCCTGTCCCTGGCCCGTTGCTCGTTGAGGTCTCCACCACCATCGCCGAGGTCACCGCTCAAGCTGATGTTGTGCCGAGCGCGCTGCTCGACTCGGTTGGTTACCCCCCAGGCCGCCTCAACCTGCACCAAGCCCCCAGCGCCTTGTGGCATCAGGCCTGTAGCGGGCTGAACGCGGGGATCAGCGCCCAGGCGGGTGAGGGCGCGACGGCGCTTGTGGCGCTCCTCCTCGCGCTCTCCGCGCACGTCCCGGGGAACGTGCGGGTCCTCGCGCTCGCCAAGAAGCTGGGGGGATCGCTCGCCCACAACCCCGGCGCGCGGGGCGCCATCTTCTTGAGCTACGCCACGATCAATCGTCCCGACGTGGACCTAGTCTACAACGCCATCCTTCGCGCTGATCCGGGCGCCGTCGTGTTTCAGGACCACCGCAGCATCAAGCCGGGCCAGCGCTGGGCAGACGTGATCCGTGACCAGGCGGGGGATTGCGCCGTGATGGCGTGTTGGCTCACCTCGGCTTGGCTCACGTCCGTCTACACCCAGTACGAGGTCGGCGTCGCCGAGGCCCGCGGTGGCGTCATCGTGCCAATCGAGGCTGAGCCGGGGATCCTCGGCAAGGTTCCGGCCTTCCTCGGC
>JBPOHG010000013.1:0-2779 GCA_052035835.1 Bacteroidota bacterium
ATTGATCTTGCCAAACTCGTACTTTGTATCGGCAAGGATCAGGTTCCTGTTTCGGGCTATTGATTTGCCTCGTTCAAATAACTGTAAAGCATAAAGGCTGATTTGTTCCCAGTCTTCTTTACTCACCAGCCCCTGCCGTATAATTTCTTCTTTACTGATGTCTTCATCGTGCCCTTCAGCCGCTTTAGTAGATGGTGTGATGATGGGTGTGTCGAAAAAATCGTTTTCCTTCATGCCCTCTTTCATGGGTACCCCACATAAGGTCCTGGCACCCGATTGGTAAGTGCGCCAGGCATGGCCGGTAAGGTTGCCTCGTACCACCATTTCAATTTTAAATGGCATGCAACGAATGCCAATGCTTGTATTGGGGGCCGGGGTATCAAGCAGCCAGTTGGGACAAATATCTGCACAGGCCCGGAGCATATACGCCGCAATCTGGTTTAACACCTGACCTTTAAACGGGATGGGGTGAGGAAGAATGACATCAAAAGCAGATATTCGGTCACTAGCAATCATCACAAGCCATTTGTCGGATATACCGTAAACGTCCCTTACTTTGCCTTTATAAAAGGATGTTTGGCCGGGAAACTGAAATCTGCTCATGCAGCTAAAGTAGTATCAATCATTCGATTATACCCACTAAAAAGAAGGTAAGATTTCAACAGTTGTTCAAAAATAAAATTTCGGGGGCTAGGGAACAATCCTTATTTTGCTGATATATTGTAAACCTAAACGACCAAATATGAGAAAAGTTACCAACTATTTGGTTATGTTTTTGCTGGCCAATATTTTATCGATTGCAGCCATCGCACAAAATGTAACCATCAGCGGTAATGTAAAGAACAGCGCAACTCAGGAAAACGCCTCTGCTGTCTCCGTTACCATCAAGGGATCTTCTGTAGGAACTTTCACAGACGACAAAGGAAATTTCTCCCTAACTACTAAAAGCCTTCCTGTTACGCTGATTTTCTCTTCAATCGGTTATGAGCTTCAGGAAGTGGCAGTAAATAGCGCCAGTGAGAAGCTCAATGTGGCTTTTAAACCTGCCAGTACTTTGGGACAGGAAATCGTTGTTTCTGCATCCCGTGTTCCGGAGCGTATCATGGAATCACCCGTATCCATTGAAAGGGTTAGTGCTGCCACTTTGCGCAATGCACCAGCTGCCAATTTCTACGATGTGGTTACCTCACTGAAAGGGGTAGACGTAACTACTTCCTCTCTCACATTTAAAACCCCCACTACCCGTGGTTTCAACTCCAGTGGAAACACCAGGTTTAACCAGTTGGTAGATGGTATGGATAACCAGGCACCAGGTTTGAATTTCTCAGTAGGTGCCATCATTGGTTTGAGCGAGCTGGATGTTGATAACCTTGAATTGTTATCTGGTGCATCTTCTGCTTTGTATGGTCCGGGCGGTATGAACGGAACTCTATTAATGACCAGTAAGAACCCATTTAAATACCAGGGGCTTTCTTTCCTTGTGAAAACAGGGCTTATGCATGCAGACGGTCGCCAGCGTGATGCTTCAGCTTATCATAACTGGAACCTGCGCTGGGGTAAAAAAGTATCCGACAAGTTTGCTTTTAAAGTAAACGTAGAACTGATCCAGGCAAAGGACTGGATGGGGGTTGATTACAGGAATTACAACCGTGCAGCTACCGGCGGTAGTGTAAAAGCGGGTACCCGTGAATCGGATCCTAACTATGATGGAATTAATGTTTATGGGGATGAAACGACGGTGGAAATTCGTTCGGCTGTATTAAATGCCATCGGAGCCAGTGCAGCCCCCTTCCTCAAAAATTTCATCGACACGCTCAATGGTGGCCGTGCCATCAACGTTTCCCGTACCGGGTATACAGAACAGCAGGTAACTGATCCAAATACAATTAACTACAAAATGGGAGGCTCGCTGCATTATAAAATTACGGCGAACACCGAAGCAAGTGTGGCGGCGTATTGGGGTACCGGTAATACCATTTATACCGGTAGCGAAAGGTATTCTTTGAAAGATTTTAAAATGGGGCAATACAAATTTGAATTGCTCAATAAGAACTGGCACCTGCGGGCTTATACGACGCAAGAAAATGCCGGCCAATCTTATAATACTACGGTAGCTACCCGTTTGTTTAACGAGAGCTGGAAACCCAGTGGAGGAAGTACAGGATGGTTTTCACAGTATTCTCAAACATATCTTGGAGCAAGGCTGAATGGGCTCAGTGATGCAGCTGCTCATGCTGCAGCCAGGTCATTTGCAGATATTGGCAGGCCTTCATTTGATAGCGAACGTTTCAGGAAATCATATGATTCTATCCGCCGTAAGCCTATTTCGGAAGGAGGGGCTTTATTGGTTGATAAATCTGATTTGTACAGTATCGATGGAAGCTATAATCTTTCTAAATACACTTCCTCTGTTGCCGATATCCTTGTTGGAGCCAACTTCAGGCGCTTTGTTTTGAACTCAGAAGGCACATTGTTTGTTGATAAACCAGATAGTTCAATAGGGATCAATGAATATGGCGTATTCGTTCAGGCTACCCGTAAAATCATGGAGCGTTTGAAACTGACTGTTTCGGGCAGGTACGATAAAAATGAAAATTTCAAAGGAAGGTTCACACCAAGGGCCACCGCCTTATTCAAGGTGACAGAAAATAACAATGTTCGTTTAATTTATCAAACAGAATATCGTTTCCCTTCTACACAACAGCAGTACATCGACCTGGCTTTGGGATGTAATGTAAGGTTGCTGGGTGGTAACGAAGTGTTTGTTAATAAATTTAAC
>JBPOHG010000087.1:0-29436 GCA_052035835.1 Bacteroidota bacterium
TTATAAAGTGGTTTCGCACAGTGTAATGGATCCGGCTCTGGCTGCAAGATACCCTCAAATCAGGTCTTTCATGGGACAAGGGATTGATGATCCTGCTGCTACTGTTTATTTCGACTATTCACCGGGAGGGTTTCATGGCATGATCTTACATGCCAGTAAGCCAACCGTATACCTGGATCCCGTAGACAGGGAATCACAATCTTATGTTGTCTTTGCACGTACAGATGCCGGTAGCCAGAAGAAATTCACCTGCCTTACGCGTGAATCGGTACATGCCAGCCATATTGATATGGAAACAGGAAACATGCAGCGGGGCGCAGATGATGGCAGGCTTCGTACTTACCGGCTGGCACTTGCCTGTACCGGTGAGTATGCACAATATTTCTTAAACGGTACCGAAACCACCGATGCTCAACGCAAAGCAAAAGTATTGGCTGCCATGAATACCCTTATGGTGAGAACAAACGGAATTTATGAGCGTGATTTTGGTATCCACATGAACCTGATTTCCAATAACGATGCCATCATTTACCTGAATGCATCTACCGATCCATGGACAACAGAATGGAATACAAAAACACAACAAACCATAGATGCAGTGATCGGTTCAGCCAATTACGACATTGGCCATCTCGTTCACAAAGAGTCATCTGCAGCAAATAACAATGGCAATGCAGGGTGCATAGGTTGTATTTGTGTGAATGGTTCCAAAGGAAGCGCCTTTACATCGCATGTAACACCAGAAGGCGACCCTTTTGTAGTAGATTATACCACACATGAAATGGGGCACCAGTTTGGCGCCAACCATACTTTTACATTCAGTAATGAATCGGGTACTGCCTCACAGATGGAACCCGGTAGTGGTTCTACCATCATGGGCTATGCAGGTATTACCGGAGCAAATACAGATGTTCAACCACATAGCGATGATTATTTCCATACCCGTAGTATCGACCAGGTTACCACTTATATCAAAGGGGCAACCGGCGGCGGTTGTGCAGTTGTAACGATTACGGGTAACGCTACTCCAACAGTTACTGCCACTTCTTACACTATTCCAAGGTCTACACCATTTGCGCTCACAGCAACTGGGGCTGATGCAAATGCAGGGGATGTATTAACCTATACCTGGGAACAAATCAATACAGGTACATCTACCTCTACCATACCAAGTGCTACACGCACAACAGGCCCTGCTTTCAGGAGCAGGAACAATGGCACCAATCCAACAAGGACTTTTCCCATTCTGGCTTCTATACTCGATGGTACCAATACCAATAAGTGGGAAGTACTTCCTTCTGTAGCACGTACACTCAACTTCAGGGTAACGGTGAAGGATAACCATGTGGGTGGCGGCAATAACCAAACGGCAGATGCAACAGTCACTGTTTCCAGTGCTTCAGGGCCATTTGCAGTATCAGCTCCTAATACAGCAGTTTCCTGGGCTGGCGGATCTACCCAAACGATTACCTGGAGCGTAGCGAGTACAACTGCAGCTCCTGTGAGTTGTGCAAATGTGAAAATTTCTTTGTCAACCGATGGCGGGCAAACATTCCCAACGGTATTAATTGCCAGTACGCCCAATGATGGAACACAGGCTTTAACGATTCCAAATACAGCTACCACAACGGCAAGAATTAAAGTGGAAGCCGTAGGAAATATTTTCTTTGATATCTCTAATACCAATTTTACCATCACTGCAGGAACGGGATGTACAGCCCCAACAGGATTGGCATCTGCTGCTATTGCCAATACAAGTGCAACGGTTAGCTGGGGCGCCGTGAGCGGGGCTGTTAGCTATGATGTAGATTATAAAGCAGCGAGCAGTGCAACCTGGGTGAATGCAGCAACTGCAACTACTGCGGTAAGTGTCAATCTCAGTTCACTCACTCAGGGAACTTTATACGATTGGAGGGTAAGAACCAATTGCGCATCGGCCAGCAGTACTTATTCATCCGCACAATTCACAACGACTGCGCCAGCCACCTGCAATGCACCAACAGGCCTTACAGCTTCTTCTATCAGCAGTACGGCTGCTACTGTAAGCTGGGCGGCTGTAAGTGGTGCTGTGAGTTATGCAGTTGATTACAAAGCATCGAGCAGCGTAACATGGATCAGTGCAGCAACAGCCAGCACTGCATTGTCCGTTTCATTAACCGGTTTAACAGCTTCTACCGTGTACGATTACAGGGTGCGTACCAATTGCAGTGCAGCGAACAGCAGTTATGTAGCTGCACAGTTCACTACATCGGCGCCGCCATCCGGTTGTACAACTGCTTTTGAAGCAAATGAAACGCAGGCTACTGCTGCATCCATTGCAGTTAATACACCCGTTTCTGCTGCCATTGGCACAGCAACGGATATAGATTATTACAAGGTAACGACTACGGCTACCAGCAATTTTAATGTAACGCTTACAAACTTGCCTGCAGACTATGACTTGTATTTATACAACAGTGCAGGTACTCAGATCGGCAGTTCTACGGCAGGTAGCACTACCAGTGAAACCATTGCACTCAGTAGCCAGGCAGCAGGTACCTATTATGTTCGTGTGATTGGATACAACGGTGTATTCAGTACAACTGTTTGTTACAATTTGAATGTAGGTTCTACTATTGTCACTGGTTGCCAAAGCAGTTACGATAACAGTACCAACGGTACTACTGCAGGAGCAGCAACGATACCTTTCAATACCAATATTACTGGACTGGTTAGTCCTTCTGCTGATGTAGACAACTACAGGTTTGTTATTACAACAGGTGGAACAATTACCGTTACATTGGGAACTTTACCGGCCGATTATGATGTTAAGTTGTTGAACAGTGCTGGTACGCAGGTTGGTATTTCGCAAAACGGTGGCACCAGTAGTGAAACGATCAATTATACAGCAGCGGCGGGTACCTACTTTGCCCAGGTGTATGGGTATAATGGAGCCAACAGCGCCAGCACTTGTTATACATTGAAAGTACAGCTTGGTACTGCAACGCGGCAGGATATTACTCCGGTTGCATCTGCAAAAGGGGGAATCAGCGTATACCCTAACCCGTCATCTCAATTCCTGAAAGTAGCCCTCAAACAGGAGCTTGCCAGGAATTCTATGATCAGTATTATAGATGCCAAAGGCGTTGTGGTGATGGCTGCCAAATACCAGTTGAACCCACAAACCATAGATATTTCTACATTAACCCCCGGGTTCTATCTTCTCAAAATTAACAATGGGGGAACCATCATTACTGAGAAGTTCATCAAGCAATAAATACATTGCCTGATACAATAAAAAAATCCCGTTGATTCAACGGGATTTTTTATTAAAGTTATAAAGTCAATTTTCTTTGCTTTGGGCACAATGCCTGCAGCGGGGCTCATAAATATCTTTTTCACCCAATAACACCTGTCCGCCACCAGCTACTTTACGATAACTCACATTGGCAATACTGCCGCATTGTACACAGATGGCATGTAGTTTTGTAATGTAATCTGCAATGGCCAGCAAATTGGGCATTTGCCCGAATGGTTTTCCCATGTAATCCATATCCAGGCCTGCTACAATCACCCGGATCCCCCGCAAAGCAAGTTGTTCGCATACCAGGGTAATTTCTGCATCAAAAAACTGGGCTTCATCAATGCCTACCACATCTACATCCTGCGCTAAGAGGAGAATCGCTTGTGAACTTTCAACGGGTGTAGAATGAATGGCATTGGTATCGTGGCTTACAATTTTTGTTTCATCATACCTGGTATCTATGGCAGGTTTAAAAATCTCTACTTTCAGGTTGGCAATTTTTACCCTCTTCAAGCGCCTGATGAGTTCTTCTGTTTTACCACTAAACATGCTTCCACAGATGACTTCAACCCACCCTCTGCGTTCGCCTCTTAAATGGGGTTCTATAAACATTAAATAAATTTTTTAAAAATGTGTTTGTAACTTTATCGCGTTCGTGCAAAGATTATGGATTCTGCCCAACAGGCAAAACAAAATTTAACGCACTGGCTTTTCATTGAATCATCAAAAAATTATATATGGAAAGGGTGGAAACCCTCTGTGACAGGCTGAAGGAACAATTGGCACAAAATGCCGGTCTGGATGCACTGCTGCTAACCGTTCAAATGTTACAGGCCGAGTTGATGCACCTGAAAAATGCTGCCAGCGAACAGGCACCGGCGACACCTGCTGTGGCCATACATATTCCGTCTGCTTTTGATACGAACATGGCTGATGCCCCGTCAAAAGCAGAAGAGCCGGAAGAAAAAATCGTACAGGTATTGCAGATAGATGAAGCAGAAGTAGAAGCAGAACTGGAAGAAATAAAGAAAAATGCAGAAGCACGAAATAAAATCAGTGCACAGGTAAAGCCCCCATTGTTGTTTGATCCTATTGAAGACACACCCACGCTTTTTCACCAGCAGGGTATGCATACCAAAGGCGGAAAAGAGCTTCATGAAACCATTGCTTCAGATAACACCGCTTCTCTGAATGATGCCCTCCGGGAACACAAAGTTGAGTTAAGTGATACCTTGCAGGATACACCCATTAAGGATCTTCGAAAAGCCATTGGTATCAACGACCGTTTCTTATTTATTAGTGAATTGTTCAGGGGAGACGAAGCCATGTATGAGCGAAGCATCAAAACCATTAATGGGTTTTCAATTTATCCCGAGGCAGAATACTGGATCAGGCGGGAGCTCAAATTAAAACTGGGCTGGGATGATAAAAATGCGGTAGTTAAACAGTTTGATCAGTTGATCAAAAGACGTTTCTCTTCTATGTAATGCAGGATATTTTTCGTAGCCCCCCTCATCTGGTAAACATATTGCCTGGCTGCGGCAGAGGCTATTGCCCTGGCAGTATCATCCTTAAAGAGGGTATCCAGCTTTTTTTCGAGTTCCAATGCATTGTTGATACTGAAGGCCCCACCTGTTTCTACAAGCCCCCTTGCTTCAGCGAATTTCTCATACACCGGGCCAAATAAAACCGGTTTGCCATATACCGCAGCTTCCAGCGTATTGTGAATGCCATCGCTCCCAAACCCACCGCCCACATAAGCAATATCTGCAAAGCGGTACAATGTAGACAACATCCCAATATTATCTATGATCAATACATTCGTATTAGCTGCGACTGTTTTACCAGATTGTAATTCAGAAAAAAATATTGAATTTGCAAACTCTTTTTTCACATCTCTAAGGTTCTCTTCATGGATTTCATGGGGGGCAATGATGAATTTTATTTCGGGGTGCAACTTTACATAATGAATAAGCTCTATTTCATCGTCTTCCCAGGTACTTCCAGCTACCAGGGAACTGCTTCCGGCAATGAATTGTTGTATGAGTGGTATTGATTGATTGCTTTCGGCAATGTCTATGACCCGGTCGAAACGGGTGTCCCCTGAAATTCTCGTAAATGTTTGAATGTTAATGCCTTGTAATAAATCTAAGGAGGCCTGGTTTTGAACAAAAAGGGCAGAGAAATAGCTGAGCATTTGCCGCCAGATGCCTCCATACCATGCAAAAAATGGTTGCGAAGGCCTAAAAATACCCGATACAAGAATGACCGGCACTTTTCTTTTATGGAGCTCACGGAGGTAATGAAACCAGTATTCATATTTAACCCAAAGTACAAGGGCGGGTTGCAGGTTTTCGATGAGTTTTCTCGCATTGTTATGGCTGTCGGCAGGCAAATAAATGATGGCATCGGCACCGTCATAATTTTTCCGGATCTCATATCCGCTGGGAGAGAAAAAACTCAATACAACCTTATAATGGGGGTATTTTTTACGTATGGCTTCCAATACTGGCCGGCCCTGCTCAAATTCACCCAGGCTGGCACAGTGCATCCAAATACTTTTTTGCTGGAAACCGGGATGGGGAAAGTTTTTCCTTCCGTTCACCCATGACCTGGCTTTTTTGTTCCATAACGAAGCCAGCCGGATACCGGCTACATAGAAAAAAACGGAAATTTTATAGAGAAAAAGGCTCAAAAAGCAGGATTTAGGCTCAAAAATAAGGGGGTTTGCCCGTTTAATCAATTCATGCCGCTATATATGGAATTCGGCATTCAAAATCATATCTTTGCGCCGCTAAAATACGGTTATATGAGGCCTTTACAAATGGTTGATACCGCCAGTCAGTATAGGAAGATCAAAGCGGAAGTAGATGCAGCAGTGATTGCTGTAATGGAAAGTTCGCAATTTATTGGCGGAAAAGTTGTCAACGATTTCGCCACCAAGCTGGCCCAATACAATGGCAGTAAGCATGTTATACCATGTGCAAATGGTACCGATGCACTTCAAATTGCCATGATGGCGCTCGGTTTAAAGCCGGGAGATGAAGTGATCACTCCTTCTTTTACTTATATAGCCACGGTAGAAGTAGCTGCATTGTTGGGGATCAAACCCATTTTTGTGGAAGTAGATAAACGCAGCTTTTGCATAGATCCTGTAGCGATTGAAAAAGCCATTACGCCTAAAACAAAAGCGATTGTCCCGGTTCACTTATATGGGCATGCCGCCGATATGGAAAGCATCATGTCTATAGCAGAGAAGCATGGTTTATTTGTGATCGAAGACAATGCTCAGGGTATTGGAAACAATTATCGATTCAGCAACGGATCAATCAAAAAAGCAGGCAGCATTGGCCATATCGGTTGTACTTCTTTTTACCCTTCCAAGAACCTGGGCGCTTTTGGTGACGGTGGCGCAATTTTTACCGACGATGATGCATTGGCTGATCAACTAAGGATGATTGCTTCGCACGGACAAAGCAAGCGTTATTACCATGATGTGGTAGGCTGCAACTCGAGGCTCGATGCAATGCAGGCGGCTATATTGAATATTAAGCTGGGCCATCTCGATGAATATATTGATGCCCGTAGAAAGGCTGCTGATTATTATGATGCAGCATTTGCCGGCAATAAAAAAATAGAAACACCTTTCAGGGCCGATAACAATACACATGTATTTCATCAGTACACCCTTATCCTGCACGACTGCAACAGGGATGCCCTTAGTAGTTTTCTGTCGGAAAAGGGGGTACCATCAATGATCTATTACCCGGTTCCTGCACACCGCCAGAAAATGTTTGATGCGTTCGGCGGAAGTAACTACCAGTTACCCATAACCGATTGGCTGACAGAACGGGTGATCTCTTTGCCCATTCACACAGAATTGGATGAAGAGCAGCAGCAATTCATAGTATCCCAGGTGCTCGAATTTATTAACCGATAAGAAACAGGAAGAAATAAAATATGAAGATTGCAGTAATAGGAACAGGATATGTTGGTTTGGTTACAGGAACCTGCTTCGCCGAAACAGGCAATACAGTTACCTGTGTGGATATTGATACAGACAAAGTAAAAAAATTATCGGGTGGTCAGATTACCATTTATGAACCCGGACTGGAGAAATTATTCCTTCGTAACCAGAAAGAAGGAAGGCTTTTCTTTACGTCTTCATTAAAAGAGGCTGTAGAGTCGGCAAGGGTCGTATTCCTGGCTTTGCCAACACCGCCCGGTGAAGATGGGAGCGCCGATTTAAAGTATATCCTGGGTGTTGCTTCAGAATTAGGCAAACTCATCAAGCCAACCGATTACAAAGTGATCGTAGATAAAAGTACAGTGCCGGTTGGTACGGCTGCCAAAGTGAAGGAGGCTATCCTCGCATCAGCTACCGAAAATATAGAACAGGCTTTTGATGTGGTTAGCAACCCCGAGTTCTTACGGGAAGGGGTAGCTGTAGATGATTTTATGAAACCCGACCGCGTGGTAATTGGTACTACTTCGGAGAAGGCAATAAAAGTGATGAATGATTTGTATGCGCCTTTTGTTCGCCAGGGCAACCCAATTATTTTCATGGATGAGAGTTCTGCAGAACTTACCAAGTATGCAGCCAATGCATTCCTGGCTGTGAAGATCAGTTTCATGAATGAAATTGCACAGCTCTGCGAAAGGCTGGGGGCCGATGTAGATATGGTACGCAGGGGTATAGGAAGTGATGAGAGAATTGGGAAAAGGTTCCTGTTCCCCGGCGTTGGGTATGGCGGAAGCTGTTTTCCCAAAGATGTACAGGCCCTCGCGAAGTCATCTGCCGACGCCGCATACAGTTTTAAGATCCTCAATGCCGTGATGGATGTAAATGAAAAACAAAAACTTCATTTAATTCCAAAAATGGAGGCGTATTTTGGAAGCCTGGCAGGGAAACATTTTGCATTGTGGGGCTTGGCTTTCAAACCCAATACCGATGATATCCGCGAAGCACCGGCTTTGTATATGATTGAGGCATTGCTCGAAAAGGGGGCAACCGTTTCGGCATTTGATCCCGAAGCCATGCACAACGTAAAACAACAACTCGGCGAACGCGTGGCTTTTGCTGAAAGCCAATACAACGCATTGGAAAATGCAGATGCACTGATCATTGCAACAGAATGGAACGAATTCAGGACACCCGATTTTGATAAGATCGCTTCACTGCTCAAACAAAAAGCCATTTTCGACGGGCGGAACCTTTTCGACCTTCAGCAAATGAATAACCTGGGCTTTCATTATGAGAGCGTGGGAAGGAGAAAGGTCATTCAATAATCAATGAATAAATTGAATAAAATATAACAAAGATTACAGTGGCAAATAAAAGGGTACTCATTACTGGCGCAGCAGGGTTTCTTGGATCGCATTTATGCGACCGGTTTATCCGTGAGGGGTATGACGTAATAGGGATGGATAATCTCATTACCGGCGACCTGCGCAATATTGAGCACTTGTTTAATTTGAAAGAATTTGAATTCTATCACCACGATGTTTCCAAATTCATTCATGTACCTGGTGAGCTCGATTATATCCTGCATTTTGCATCACCTGCAAGCCCAATCGACTACCTCAAAATCCCTATCCAAACATTGAAAGTAGGATCGCTTGGTACGCACAATTGCCTGGGATTGGCGCTGGCTAAAAAAGCCCGCATCCTGGTTGCCAGTACCAGTGAAGTGTACGGAGACCCGCTGGTACACCCGCAAAATGAATCCTATTGGGGCAATGTGAACCCTGTTGGCCCACGTGGCGTGTATGATGAAGCAAAGCGTTTCCAGGAAGCCATCACCATGGCATACCACAATTTCCACCAGGTAGAAACGAGGATCGTACGCATCTTCAATACCTATGGGCCACGGATGCGGTTAAACGATGGAAGGGCATTGCCGGCTTTTATCGGGCAGGCCTTGAGAGGAGAAAACCTTACCGTATTTGGGGATGGCAGTCAAACGAGGAGCTTTTGCTATGTTGATGACCTGGTAGAAGGCATTTACAGGTTGCTGCTGAGCGATTACGCGTTACCGGTAAATATTGGTAATCCCGACGAAATTACTTTAAAAGAATTTGCTGAGGAGATCATACGATTAACCGGGTCTGCACAACAAATCGAGTACAGGCCTTTGCCCGAAGATGATCCAAAACAACGCCAGCCAGATATTAGCAAAGCGAAAGAAATCCTGCAATGGTCGCCCAAAGTGAACAGGGCAGAAGGTTTGAAAATTACGTATGAATATTTCAAATCACTTTCACCCGAAGAACTGGTGAAACAACCCAAAGAATTTTCCAGCAGGAAATAGCAACACAAATAAAAAATTGATAATAACAGTCAAACACATACAAAAGTAAATACCATGATGTACCAGGATTTATTGAGCAAAAAACAAACATTGGCAGTGATTGGATTGGGATATGTTGGATTGCCGATTGCACTTGAATTCGCAAAAAAAATTAAAGTAATCGGTTTTGATATCAATGCCGAAAGAGTAGATATGATGCGCAGGGGCATAGATCCCAGCCAGGAACTGGAGTCCTCGGCATTTGAAAACTGCGATATTGAATTCACCAATGACCTGGATGTATTGCGTAAAGCAAGTTTTTATATCGTGGCAGTACCTACTCCGGTTGATGAACACAATGTGCCCGATCTGGTGCCTGTACAAAAGGCAAGTGAAACCATCGGCAAAGTGATTAAGAAAGGGGATTATGTGGTTTTTGAAAGTACGGTGTATCCCGGTTGCACAGAAGAAGATTGTGTGCCCATTATTGAAAAACTTTCCGGGCTTAAAATGGTAACCGACTACAAAATCGGTTATTCTCCCGAGCGGATCAATCCGGGTGATAAAGAACACACCATCAGTACCATTGTAAAAGTGGTGAGTGGTTGTTGCGATGAAAGCCTCGAAACCATTGCAAAAGTGTATGAACTGGTAGTAAAAGCAGGTGTACACAAAGCTTCTTCTATTAAAGTTGCCGAGGCAGCCAAAATCATAGAGAATACACAGCGTGACCTCAATATCGCATTGATGAATGAGCTTTCTATCATCTTCGACCGCATGAATATTAATACGTTTGAAGTGCTTGAAGCTGCAGGGACAAAATGGAACTTTTTAAAATTTCAACCCGGGTTGGTTGGCGGGCATTGTATTGGGGTAGATCCATACTACCTCACGTATAAATCAAAGGAACTGGGGTATGATAGCCAGGTAATTTTGGCCGGGCGTGTCATCAATGATGGAATGGCAGGATATGTTGCCAAAAAAGTGCTCCAGTTTATCATCCAGAACAATGGCAATGTAAAAGACAGCAAAGTACTGGTGATGGGTGCAACATTCAAGGAAAATGTAAGCGATATCCGTAATAGCAAAGTGGCCGATGTGGTTAAAGAATTAAAATCTTATTCTTTGAATGTACATGTAACAGATCCTTATGCCGAAAGCGATGAACTGAAGCATGAGTATGGTTTCGAGCTTGAGAAAAATCCAGGAACAAATTATGATGCTGTGATTATTACAGTGCCGCACAAAGATTATAAAGACATGGATGATGCCTATTTCGCTTCCATAACAAAAGACAAGGCGCTCATAGCCGATTTGAAAGGAACGTACAGGAACAAAATCAAATCAAGGTCTTACTGGAGCCTGTAATTTTTTGAAGATAAATTAATACTTAGAAAATAATAATACAGTGGAGGATTTAAAGTTTCATTCTAAAGACATAAGCAACGATTGTTTCCTGGTTACAGGTGGCGCCGGTTTTATTGGCAGCCATATAGCAGAATATCTTTTAAAACATGGTGCCAAAAAAGTAAGGGTGCTCGATAATATGGTTAATGGTTTTGAAAAAAACCTGTCGGTACTTCGCACTTACCCCGCTTTTGAATTCATGGAAGGCGATATCAGGGATGCAGCTACCTGCCTGAAAGCGTGTGAAGGAATAGATTATGTTAGCCATCAGGCCGCATTGGGTTCTGTACCAAGATCAATAAAAGAACCTTTGTATTTCAATGATGTAAACGTGGGAGGTTTTGTGAACATGCTCAAAGCCGCCGTAGATCAAAAGGTAAAATCTTTTGTTTATGCTTCTTCATCATCTGTATATGGTGATGAGCCAACCTTACCGAAAGCAGAATACCGTGTGGGCAATTGTTTGTCTCCTTACGCTGCCACAAAGAAAACCAATGAACTGTATGCACAGGTATTTGCAGATGTATATGGTATCAGGCTGATGGGATTCAGGTATTTTAATATTTTCGGGCCGAGGCAGGATCCCGATGGCCCTTATGCTGCAGTGATCCCTTTGTTTGTAAAAGGCATCATGAAAGAAACGCCTGTGTATATCAATGGCGACGGTGAACAAACACGTGATTTCACGTATGTAGAAAATGCAGTTCAGATTAATATTAAAGGAATGCTTACTGATAATGAAGAAGCATTTAAGAAAGTATACAATGTAGCCGTGGGAGAATACTATTCTGTAAATTATCTCTACAATGCATGCGCCACACAGTTGAAGAGCGAATGGAAACCTGTACATCGTGAACCAAGGGCAGGGGATATCAGGAATTCCCTGGCAGATATTTCGCTGGCTAAAGAACAACTCGGTTATCAACCGGTAAAAAGATTCGAACAGGGCTTGGTAGAGACCATCGAATTCTTCCGAAAAATGTATTCATAAACGTTGGTTTGTTATGCCTTTTATAAAAACAGATTTTCCCGGGTTGCTCGTTTTTGAACCAGTTGTTATCAATGATAGCAGGGGGTATTTTTTTGAGAGCTTCAATGAAAAAACCTGCCGTGAAGCCGGTGTAACGACCAGGTTCATACAGGATAACCAGGCGAAATCGGTGTATGGAGTTGTAAGAGGGTTGCATTACCAGTTGAACCCGATGGCACAAACAAAATTTGTTCGTGTGTTAAGTGGAGAAATATTAGATGTGGTAGTAGATATACGAAAGGGCTCGCCTACATTCGGGAAACATTTTTCAATAGAACTTTCGGCACAAAATCACCGGCAATTGTACATTCCACAAGGTTTCGCACATGGGTATTCTGTTCTCAGCGAAACCGCAGAAGTGTTTTATAAGTGCGACGAATTTTACAGCCGGGAAATGGAAGCAGGGATTCAATTTTTTGATGAGGCCTTACAAATAGATTGGCGCATTCCTACAGCGCACCGCATTGTTTCTGAAAAAGACCTGCACCAACCTTCCTTTGCAGATGCCAGGAATAATTTTATATTTTAATTGGATACACATCGCTTGAGCAAACCAACGCACATATTGATTACCGGTGCCAATGGGCAGTTGGGTAACGAATTCAGGGCTTTGGAAGCATTATATCCTTTCTGCCATTTTACTTTTCTTTCCCGTTCCGACCTTTCAATCAGTGATTCAAAAAACCTCCGGCTACTCTTCGAACGGTCTGCTATAGATGCATGTGTTAACTGTGCTGCCTATACCGCGGTAGATCTGGCAGAAACAAACCAGGAAGAGGCATACCGGGTGAACGCAGATGCTGTAGGTGAACTCGCTGCCCTGTGTGAGGAGTTTAGATGCCAGCTTGTACATATTTCAACTGATTATGTATTTGATGGCACCAACACCAGCGGATATGTTGAAACCGATCCTGTTCATCCGATAAATCTATATGGGAAGTCGAAGCTCGAAGGTGAAAGGCTGGCTTTAAAAAACAATCCATCGGTGATCATTGTACGCAGTTCATGGATTTTCAGCAGGTACGGAAAGAATTTTGTGAAGACGATGATACGGCTCATGCAGGAACGCGAAACCATTTCTGTTGTTGGTGATCAAACAGGAAGGCCAACCTATGCAGCGGATCTTGCCAAAGCGATCATGCAAATTTTATTTTCCGGCCAACCACCTGTTGCAGGAATATATCACTATTGCAATAACGGCATTACCAACTGGTATGAATTTGCTGTAACCATCCGCGATTTGATCCAAAGCAGTTGCAACGTAAAACAAATTGCAACCAGTGATTATCCTACGCCTGCAAAAAGGCCAGCTTGTTCGGTTTTACATACCGGTAAAATAGAACAGGTATTTCAATTGTCTATTCCGCATTGGAAAGATAGCCTTCAGCAATGCATCCTTCAACTACAGCAAATCGGATAATTACCTGCTGATCAGTATCCTTTCCCCATGTTTTATTTTGTCGTTAAGTACCTGTAAAACATACATGCCACTCGAAAGTACCGGGAGTTTGAGCGTATAGTTATTTGAACTTGTTTTTTGGATCATTTGATAAACCAGTTGACCATTGTTGCTGAAAAGCCTGTATAGAACATTTTTTTGTTCTTCAGAATACAATACCCTGATCGAATGTTCACCCTGATGATACTGTATCGCAACCGTAGATGCAGCGCCTGGCATTGAAATCGCAATGACTTCAGAATAAGAATAGTTGCCGTCAACATCTACTTGTTTAAGCCGGTAATAATTGACCCCTTTTAGCGGGCCTTCATCTTTCAATGAATAATGATGGGTGAGGCTGCTGGTTCCATGGCCATCTACCATACCAATGGCACTAAAATGAACCGCATCGTTGCTTCTCTCCACTATAAAATAATCGTTGTTGATCTCGGCGCTGGTTTCCCAATATAGCCAGATGGCTTCATTTCGCCTGTTCCCGGTAAAGCTTACCAACGTAACGGGTACTGTACAAGTTGCCCTGATCCCTGCATCCATGTTGAGTACAGAGGTGCCTGCGGGCACATCAAAATTTATACTCCGCCCATTGATATCGGCCTTGCTATTATTGGAAGCATTGATGCCGCCCGTATTTTGTTGCGTATAGTCATATCCGGTAGGTTTACTGAATAGAATATAATAACCTGTCCCCGGGATCACATTGGGGAAGAAATAATACCCTGCCGGATCCGTGATGGTAGAGCCAACCAGCGCCCCGGCTATGTTGTAAAGCTGTACCACCATTCCGCTTACTCCATTTTCTCCTGAGTCCTGAATGCCATTGCTGTTGGTATCATACCACATAAAATCGCCTACAATGGATAGCGGGCTGCATATAGATGCACTTACAGTTGCGTTAGCCGAATTTGAGCAACCGGTAACAGTATCGGTTACCTGCAATGTATAGGTTTTAACCCCCGGGCCGGTGACCGTAATTTCGGGGTTCTGTATATTGATATTGCTAAGTGTGCCATCGTTCGGGCTCCATTGGTAGGTATAATTCCCCGGTGGATTGATGGAAGGAGTAAAAACGACGTTGGTATCCCCCACACAAACGGTCACATCGGGGATATTAATTTGAGCAGATGATAACGTACTTACTACAATTACAACATCAGCTGTATAACTGCAACCATTAAGCGCTGTTGCTGTGAGGGTATAAAAACTATTGGTATTTACACAAGCAAGTGGATTGGCAATCTGCGGATTGGATAGCCCTGCAATTGGAGCCCACTGGTATTGAATTCCCGGCTGTGCTGTTGTACCTATTTGTATACAACTGTTATCACACACTACAGGGTTATTGATCAGGTTAAATGAAACATCGGCAACCGTTACTACTACTGTGTCTCTTGAAGAGCAGGATACATTGCTGTCTGTTTTTGTAAGTATATATGTAAACGTGCCGCCACTGCTACCTGTAAATAGCGGCGTTGGGCTGCTGGGATCATCGAGCTGGCTCGCAGGGCTCCAGGAATAACTGATGCCTGGGCCGGTGGTATTGCTAACACTGCCTAGTGTTGTCGTTTGATCCTTGCATATCAAACGGTCATTTCCTGCAACGGGGGCTGTAATAACAGGAATGAGTTGAATGGTGTCCCTGTACCTGCACCCATCCTGGTTGGTTACCTGTAAAGTGTACGTGGCTATGTTTTTGGGAGGTGGGTTAATGGTAAATGGATTGGCTATGCTGGCATTGGTTACCTGGTTTACCGGCAACCAATTGTATGCAACCATATTGGCAGGGGCATTCACTCCAAGTGCCACAGGCCCGTTATCCGGGCAAAAACTGATATCAGGCATGGAGAAAAACGCAGTACCAACGGTAACGGTTACCTGATCAGTTGCATTGCCGCTGCAAGATCCCGGGAATGTGGCAATCAGTGTATAAGTGGTGGTTGATGCTGGGTTGGCCATTGGCTGAGCCAACGTTGGATTGCTTAAACCTGTTGAAGGCGACCATTGATAAGTTACGCCGGGAATGGCCGGGTTCCCAATTTGAACGGCTGTTCCAATACAGGTAAACTTGTCGGCAGCGTCCGGCAATACAGGATTATTGTTGATGCTAACCCGAACCGTATCAGATGTACTGCATCCTGCGGTCGTTGTGGCAGTAACCACAAAATCGAGGTCTGTAGCAACAAATACTTCCGGTTGTGCCGAAAACTGGTTGGTCCCGTTTTGCCAGGGTGATGAAGCGGGTTCCCACAAATAGCTGGTATTGGGTTGAGCTAAACTTCCCATCCTGATGTTCCCACTGCTGCATAATATCCAGTCTGGCCCGCCATTCACCTGCACATTTTGTACCGCCACAATTACTGTATCCCGTAATTCGCAACCGCTTGCATCTGTAACAAGCACCGGGAATGCGGTTTGCTGCGCTACAGTTGCCACAGGATTGCTGCTCAGGTTGCTCGATAACCCATTTCCGGTCCATTGATACGTATATCCCGAAACGGGTGGAGCGCCAATTGTAACAGGCTGATTGGAGCAGGTAACCGTATCAGAAGCAGGAAAAACAGGCTTAGAAAATGCAGGGTCATTCACAAAAATATTGTCTGAACAAACAATATTGCTGTCATTGATATCTCTGGCGGTTACCGTATAAATCCTGGGAACATTGTCGGTAAGTTGCACAACACTACCTGTATAAGATGATAACCCAACCTGTGGCGACCAACTGAATACCGCATTGTCGATACTTGTATAAGCGATGAGAGATACATTTCCCCCATTCACATCATAACTTGGACAACTATAACTGGCCTGCACTTCAATGATGGTTTGGCAGGAAGAGCAAAATGGTACAACCGTTATTTCGTCATAACAACTACCTCCGTTATACGTAACCGTTAGTCCGTAAACAGTAGGTGTACCAATGGATGCACTTACAGGTACCTGGGGAAGATTGGTAGGGCCGGTAAAATCCCCTGAGCCGGATAATTTTACCCAGCTATACGTTTCATTAATATCTGGTGTCCTGTCGGGCAAACCAATCAGCCTGGGCCCACAACCATCTAAGCCTGCCCTGGCTTCAATCGTAGCTACAATCGTTTGATCAGTGAATGCACAACCATTTTTTTGTGCAGTGACATTGATCACGGCAGGGTTGGGCACCGGCATCACGGTATTGCCTGCATAATAAGTAGTGGTTGAGAATGTATTGCTGGTGAGATAACTACCGGGGCTCCACACATAATTGAATCCAGGCTCGGGAGGGGCTCCCAGCGTAACATTTGATTCGAGGCAGAATACTTTGTCGGAACCTGCAAAGTTTGTATTAATGGGGGCTGCTACCGGGGTCACTTTAATGGTATCTGTTGTTTCACAAGTGCCCCCATTGGTAATTGGGATAGACAGCGTGAAAATATAATCGGTTACAGCATTTGGGTTGGCCAAAGGCTGGGCAACTGAAGTACTATTTAAACCTGTTGCGGGTTGCCAACTGTATTGGGTACCCGAAATTCCGGCGAGTGCAGGGCTGCCAATTTGTACGGCATTTCCCCCGCAAGCTCCCCTGTCGGGGCCGGCTTTTGCTTTAAAAGTGAGAACAGCAGATTGGCCAATTTGTTTGCAGCCCAAATTATCTGTAACAATCAAAGTATACAGGGCACTCGATCCGATTACCACTGTTGGGTTGGAAACAGGGCTTGCACCGTTATCCCATTCATAAGAAACATAAGGCGGGTTCCCTCCGCTGGCTGTTGGGGAACCTCCAATGGTTACTGGTACACCCGGACAAGTTATAAACGGCCCCGTGGTTTGCAATGTGGGGGCGGTGAGGTTATTTACAAGCAAGGCTGCTGTATCACTGTAATGTATAAACGAAGTAGAACAAAAAGGGGAGGAAAAAGAAATCCTTCTGAAATACCGGTCACCGGCGCCCGCCTGTGGAGTAAAATCCCTGAATGTAGCATGGGGGATATCTGCCCATGGGCCGGATACGGCATCTGCCTGTTGCCATTGGTACGTTGCTACAATGGGTGGTTGTAGGGTGGCAATGCCATTGAGAAATAGTTGGGGAAGGCTGTCACCCGGGACCCTTATATCGGTACCGGATATTTTTTCTCCCAATCCCAACCTGCAGGTAGTTTGTTCGCGGGGGCTCAATGTATCACTGTCAATTTTATAACGAACAGGGCAAAAGGAAATTTTAGTAATAAACTGGTCGCCTGCTGCACGATAGAGCGAATTGGATGTAACTGGATAATTGGGGGAACTTGTTTTGCCACCAAAAAATACTTCGTTGTTATAAATGTCGAACACAGATGCCAGTTCTGTACTGTTGCCTCCATAATAACTGGCAAACAAGGGGGTGCCAGTGGTATTGTTTAGCACGATCAGCAGATGGTCTGATGCTCCGCTGATCGTTGAACCATTGGTAACAGGAAAGTTGGCCGTACTGCTGTTTCCAAGAATGTAAGTTAGCCCACTAAACGATTTGAGTTGAACAGTAGTCGTCATGCTGCCAAGGAAGGATGAATAAACCTGGTTGCCTAATGCATCCAGCTTCGTCACAAATCCTGTTCCGCCAACGAAAAAGGGTTGCAAAGTTGTAACCGGGAAATCGGGTGCCTGGCTAACGCCTGCGATCAGCAGTTCGTCGCCTGCCAATTCAAAAGTGGGGTTAATATTGTTGGTATTGCCGCCAATTTTTAATCTACGGCTGTATACAATCGTTCCGGAGTTATCAATTCTATGTGCAAGAGCCGATTTCTGCCCGTTGATGGTACTCACCGATGTTCCGCACACATATGCGTCACCGTTATTTACAATTAACCGAGATGGGTTGTCGAGGTCGGGCGTAGTTAGGTATGTAGAAAATAAGATTGCCCCACCTGGTCCGATCCTGGTGTAATAACCATCATTGAGGTCGTTGAATTGAATAGAACTCCCTGATCCGTTCGTAACTGGGAAATCCGTTGAACCCGTGTTTCCTGTGATATGAAGCACCCCTTCGTGCATAACTGCCTTTGATACTACATCACGCCGGTTGCCGCCGATGAACCTTGCATATATAGTGCTGAGATCAGTAAAATTTAACCTGGCTACAAATACATTTTCCAGGGTGTCGGTAAGCGGGCTTCCAATGGTTGTTGGAATATTATCTGATAAAGTGGCAATCAGTGGGTATACTGATGAATTGTCGAATACAGCACTGCTCATAATCTCCATGTTGCTTCCACCTACAAACCTGGATGCGAGGATACTCCCATCGCTGGCATTGAGAACAGTGGCAAAACCATCGCTGGTACCGCCTCCATAACTACTATTGCCAGTTACGGGGAAATTCGGAGACCCTGTGGTGCCTGCAATGATTACCCTGTTGCCTTCAATGTGCAATGCCCCAAAAGCCGGATAGTCGCTACCGTTACCTCCGATATATGTAGAGAAAAGAATATTCCCGGATGCATCAAGTTTGGTTACCACGGCATCCCTTCTTCCTGTAAAAACCGAAGCATTGGTCACTGGATAATTAATGGAATCGGTATATGCAGCGATATATATTTCTCCATTCACTATTTTCATGGCCGTAGCGGTCTCATTTCCCCTTCCACCCAGGTAAGTGGCAAACAATACATTACCGGCGTTGTCAAATTTGGTTAGCGTAATATCTATTTCCCCACGGAATACACTGCTATTGGTAACCGGGAAGTTGGCCGACCTGGTGGAACACAATAAATAGGTTTCCCCATTGATCACCTGTATTTCAGTAACTTCTTCGATAGCGTTGCCACCTGCATACTTTGAAAATCCGATATACGCCTGTGATTGCCCTTCGAAAGGAAGGTTCAGCAGCATTGAAACAACCAATAGATAAATTATTGCCCTCATCTGTATATTTTATTAGTACATACGAGAAATCAATGGGGTGGGGCCTAAGCCCGTTGTTATATTGGGGTTGGTTTTTCTGATGGATCGAACAGAAATGAGGATTGAATAGGGTGTGGGAAGTTTAAGGGTTCTGTTAAGTTACAAAAATCTTACGAATTCCATGCATCTAAAACTGCTTTTAATTGAATGTTCTCTCAAAAACAGCCCGGATAATGCTTTCAGGCACTGCGGGTTGCTTAATTTTACAGCTATATGAACATATTTACCGGCAACTCAAAGATCATCGTTACCTGTAGCAATAGGTTGTCTCCTTACTTAAACCAGGAAATTGAACAATTAGGGTACAAAGCGGTGAATGTGTTTAAAACAGGCGTGGAGTTAAGTGGCACTATGCAGGATTGTATAAAGCTCAATTTACAATTGCGTTGCGCCAGCCAGGTATTATTCTCTTTTAAATCATTCAGGGCAATCAATGCCGGGCAATTGTATGATTCACTTGTGCAAATGGAATGGGAAAAGGTCATTCCTGCCGATGGGTATTTCTCAGTGAGCAGTAATGTAACCAATGAAACGATTACCAATAATTTGTTTGCCAATGTAAAAGTGAAGGACGCCATTGCCGACAGGTTTCGGGAAAAGACCGGGCAACGCCCCGATTCGGGCGCAGCGCTTACAGGTGCTGTGATCCATCTTTATTGGAAAGAGTCGCTGGTAGAGATCTTTATTGATACTTCGGGTGAAACATTATCCAAGCACGGCTATCGTAAAATCCCGGGTAAGGCACCCATGCTCGAATCCCTCGCAGCAGCCACCTTACTGGCAACAAACTGGAACAGAAAAACTGTATTGGTCAATCCTATGTGCGGCTCCGGGACAATTGCTATTGAAGCAGCATTGCTGGCCACCAACAGGAAGCCGGGGTTGTACCGCAATAATTATGCGTTTATGCATTTGTGTGGGTATGAAGAAAAGTGGTACCAGGAAGCGTATGCTGCCATGGAAGCAGCAGTATGTACGGTGCCGGGATTGCGCATCATTGCTTCAGATATCAGCGAAGATGCCATTCATGTTTCCAAAGTGAATGCAGGCATAGCAGGGGTGGAGGAGTTGATTACGTTTGAATGTTGTGATTTCGCAAAAACGGATGTACCGGAACAAAACCAGGGGGTCATTTATTTTAATCCCGAATACGGCGACCGGCTGGGAGAAGAAATGGCCCTCCAGGAAACTTATGCACGCATGGGCGATTTTATGAAGCAACGGTGCAAAGGGTATACCGGTTATATTTTTACCGGGAACCTTGAGCTTGCCAAAAAAATCGGGTTGAAACCAAAACGCCGCATAGAATTTTATACCAGTAAAATTGATTGCAGGTTGTTGGAGTATGAATTATACGCAGGTTCTAAAGTTGTAAAATAGCCAGCATTATTTTCCCTTCAATGCATAATCACCCACCATCGTCATTGGGATTTTTTGCCCCATCATTTCCATCGTTGCAGCTACATCCATTGTATAATTTCCTTTTTGCAGGTAACCATTCGATAACTGTACAAACATGGCTCCCTTCTGAGTCCCTTTCATATCAATTTCCATTGGAAGTGCTTCCATTTTGCCTTTGCCATTAATTTGCCCGTCTACTGAAATAGTAGCAATTCCATTGTTAACAGATTGCAATGTGTATTTGATTACAATCTTCATTTCCAGCCCTGCAAAATTTGCATTGTTCGTGTTTTTCCAGCTTTCGCCGATCGCAACTTTATTTTTAGGATACATACTAAACATGGTGCCAAACATATTGGAGATCTGCTCTTTATTAAACATCTTTTTCATCATCTTCCGGGTGCTCTCATTCATGGTGCTGTCATCAAACAAGGATTCAGCACCCGTTACCGCAATGATTTCATTGTCTTTCGATAATGTGAGTTGAAGGCTTTTTCCTTTGATACGGTTATTTTGGTGCTGCGTTGCACTATCTGGTATCATATTTCCCATGTCACCCATATCAACCGATGTATGAAAATCATGATAGGTCATTTGAAGTTGCTTGTTGTCTGATTGTTTGTCAATTACTTCAAAATCACAAACCGCATCTGTTTTGATCGTGGCTTTTATGTTATTCCCCATAACAGGCGTACTGGTAATGATATTCGAACGTATTTCCTGTTGAAAGCGGTCTCCTTTATTCAGCTGCATTTTTATTTCATAAGTTTCCCCGCTTTTGCAGGCAGCAAATCCAGTCAATACAATGGCTGCACATATTATTCTGAGGTAAATTCTATTCATATCAGTTGGTTTGAAACTGGAAGATAAAAAGAAAGCGCTTCAATAAAGCGCTTTCTTTTTATCAATGGTGAATTATTATAAACCCATTTTCTTTTTCAGGTTGCTGTCTATCGCATCCAGGAATTCTTCGGTATAGAGATAGTGTTCACCATGGTTTACTTTGTTCCCATGGATACAAACCGCAAGGTCTTTGGTCATCTTGCCGCTCTCTACTGTTTCAATACACACGGCTTCCAGGGCATTACAAAAGTCAATCAATGCCTGGTTGCTATCCAGTTTTCCACGGAATGCCAGGCCTCTTGTCCAGGCGAAAATAGAAGCAATGGGGTTTGTACTGGTTGGTTTACCGGCCTGGTGGTCGCGGTAGTGGCGGGTAACGGTACCGTGTGCTGCCTCCGCTTCCATGGTTTTTCCATCCGGGGTTACTAAAACAGAGGTCATAAGCCCCAAAGAACCAAATCCCTGGGCAACTGTATCGCTTTGCACATCGCCATCGTAGTTTTTGCAGGCCCATACAAAATTGCCATTCCATTTAAGGGCACTGGCAACCATATCATCAATCAGGCGGTGTTCGTATACAATGCCGGCTGCATCAAACTGTGCTTTAAATTCTTTCTGGTACACTTCTTCAAAAATATCCTTGAAGCGGCCATCGTATTTTTTCAGGATGGTATTTTTTGTAGAAAGGTACAATGGCCATTTTTTACTCAATGCCATATTGAAACAACTTCTTGCAAACCCGTAAATACTTTCATCGGTATTGTACATGGTCATGGCTACCCCGTCCCCTTTGAAATTGTATACTTCAAAAACCTGTGCTTCGCCACCGCCTTCGGGCGTGAAAGTCATGGTGAGTTTACCTTTTCCTTTAATAACGGTATCGGTTGCACGATACTGGTCGCCGAAAGCATGGCGGCCAACAATGATCGGGGCAGTCCAGTTGGTCACCAGCCTCGGCACATTGTTCATCACAATCGGCTCCCGGAATACGGTGCCATCGAGGATATTTCGGATGGTACCATTGGGGCTTTTCCACATTTGTTTCAGGTTAAATTCTTTTACCCTGGCTTCATCCGGAGTGATGGTAGCACATTTAATGCCTACGCCACAGGCTTTAATAGCATTGGCTGCATCTATCGTTACCTGGTCGTCGGTTTGGTCACGGTATTCCATGCCCAAATCAAAATACTGGATGGGTACCTCTATATACGGAAGGATTAGTTTATCCTTGATAAATTTCCAAATGATCCTGGTCATTTCATCGCCATCAAGTTCTACCACCGGATTGGCTACTTTAATTTTACTCATAGTCGTTTATTTGAATTGCGAATTTATTGAAAAGTATATTGAATAATTATATCAACACCCAACTCTTAAACCTTTTAACCCCCAAACCCTTAAATCCTTAAACCCCTACAAATTCCTCACAATCTCCTCGCCAAATTCACTTGTCTTCAGCAAAGTGGCATCTTTCATCAGGTTATAAAAATCGATGGTTACTGTTTTGTTGCGGATCGTTTTTCCTACGGCATTGGTGATGAGCTCAGCAGCATCCCTCCAACCCATATACTCCAGCATCATCACGCCGCTCAGGATCACAGAAGACGGGTTCATTGTATTGGTATTGGCAAATCGCGGCGCAGTACCATGGGTAGCTTCAAAAACAGCATGGCCGGTTTTATAATTGATGTTGGCACCCGGGGCAATACCTATACCGCCTACCTGCGCTGCCAGTGCATCACTGATATAATCACCATTGAGGTTGAGGGTTGCAATCACGCTGTAATCCTGTGGTGCCAGCAATGCCTGCTGTAAAAAATTATCGGCAATGGCATCTTTGATGATTACTTTTCCTCCAATGGCACTGATCTTCATTTCTTCATTGGCCACTGCTTCGCCACTTTCTTTTTTCGTTTTCTCCCACTGCTGCCAGGTATACACATCGCCTGCAAATTCACGCTCGGCCAACTCATATCCCCAATTCTTAAATGCCCCTTCTGTAAACTTCATGATATTGCCTTTATGCACAATCGTTACCGATGGCAATTTATGTTCAATGGCATATTCAATGGCAGAACGGATAAGGCGTTCGCTTCCTTCTTTGCTCACAGGCTTGATACCAAACGAAGTTGTTTCGGGGAAACGTAATTTTTTTACACCCATCTCATTCACCAAAAAATCACGGAGCTTAATGGCTTCGGGTGTGCCGGTCATGTATTCGATGCCCGCATAAATATCTTCTGTATTCTCCCTGAAAATAACCATGTTCACTTTCTCGGGCTGCCACATAGGAGAAGGCGTGCCTTCAAAATACCGCACCGGCCTTAAACAAACATAGAGGTCCAGTTCCTGCCGCAAAGCCACATTCAAACTACGGATACCGCCGCCAACCGGTGTTGTAAGCGGGCCTTTAATCGACAACAAATATTCTTTAAATGCCTGCATCGTTGCTTCGGGCATCCATTCGCCTGTTTTATTAAATGCTTCTTCCCCGGCCAATACTTTTAACCACTCTATACTACGTTCACCATTATACGCTTTTTGCACAGCCGCATCAAAAACCTGAACACTGGCCTTCCAAATGTCGGGGCCAATGCCATCGCCTTCAATAAATGGGATCGTTGGGTGGTGGGGAACCTGGAGCTTGCCATTGGCTCCCATCGTGATTTTTTCTGCCATAATTTTTGTCCAGACTTTAGATTGTTAATCAACTGCAGTGGCGTCGCACTCTTGTACTATGGATCGCTATGCAGCAAAGCGTTGCAAAAGTACAACAAGGCAGATAGAATTGTAACTTTTATCAGCATAATACAAAAAAACCTCCCGGAGAGCCGGAAGGTTTTTGCTTAGAGTGATATGGAATCTTAGAAAATTCTTCGTACCCTGAACGAACAGGTTACTGTATGGTTCGTGCTGGGCGTAGATTGAGTAGTTAATGTGCCGGTAAAGTTGCCACTGATATACTCTCCGATGGCGCCATATTCTGTGATGTTTACAGAAACGGAGCTTGAAGGGACCATGCCATTTTGGTTGTGGCTAAAACTGAGCAAAGGTTGTTGCGAGTTCACAGCAATTCCGGTAAAATCCATATTAATATTTGCAAAATTGGTATTGGGCGTACTGTAAGCAGAGAGAACAACATTTGTTACGGTGCCGCTGGTGGCATTTAAGAATAATGAATCTGCAGGTGCAGTGTAAGAAATCGTTGCGCCGGCATCAATGGTATACGTCAAAAACTGGTCGGTGGTTACACCGCAAGCCTGTATATTTCCCAACGCATTTGCTCCGGGTGCAATGGTAAATGTTGTAGGGTTGCTCTGCTGGCCCGATGCAATGTCTTCAGCAATAACAGTCACAACTGCAGGCCCGTTGCAAAGCAGCATAGGGAAATCAAAACTGCCTGTATTGCTCAAAGTATACCTCGAATATTGGTTATCGTTCAGTACCAGGATATAGCCATCTGCAAGCGGCAGGTTGTTACAATTGGTTACTGTACCACTCACAGTTGCTGTAGAGGTAGTGCTGTTTGGAACGGTAATATTGCCCAACGCAATGTTTACGTTTGCAGAAGTAAAGTTTTGGCTATGAATTGCACTTCCACAACTGAAGCTGGTAAATACTTCCAGTTTCAATTGGGCATTATCAGGAATGGCACCCGAAACAAAACCACTGGTGTCGGTGATGCCATACGCATAATTCCAGGGGTCGCTTACTTCAGAAATTTTTACAAGTGTATATGGGATAGGATCGCCATTTGCATTTACAACGGTGCAACTGAATTGTACATAATCATTGGGTACATCGCAATTCCAGAAAGAGAAATGGCTTACTTCTCCTACATAGGTATTGCCGGTTTTGGTGGCACTGCCTTCTTCTTTCCAGAGGCCCAGTGTTTCATCAAAAGACCACAGTGGGATACTGGCCGGTGCCGTACCTGCTAATGCAGTGGGTAATGGGAATGTGAGGGTGGCTTTTTTACCAGTGGCAATTTGCAGCAGTTCGCCTGCGCTACCGGTAAGTTCAACAGCTGCCATACCAAAAGTTTTCAATTGCTGCAATGCTCCTGCGGTATTGAGGGCACGCAGGTCGCCTGGCATGATGCTGTATAAATCAGCAGCAGTTGGGTTGATCCAGGAAACGGCCACGTTTACAATACCGGTATACGCTGCATTGGTAGATGCATTCACCACGCCATTGGCAGGTAATGCAACAATCATCCCATTGGTTAACGTTACGTTGCCACCTGTAGCAGCATCAATGGTACCTGCCGGGTTATTCGGAATAAGTTTAATGCGGAAAAAAGCGCCTTTACCGGCGGTAGCGATAAAAGTTTTAATGCCTTTAAAATAACCGGCCTTGCTAACGGTAACGGTTGCAGCATTTTTAATTACTTCCACATTGTTGATTTCAAAATATCCGTATTCATCTGTACTGGTTGTGCTGATGCCAACTTTCACAGATGCGCCTTGCACAGCAGCATTGTTTTCGTCGGTTACAAATCCCGAAACAGAAGAGGATGTTACTTTAGTAGTAAGGTCGGCATTGTTGGTAGGTGGATTAACGATGGTGTCGTCAATGTTTTTCTGGCAGGAAAACAGCAATACTGCTGAGCATAACACAAAAAGTGCCTGGGCCAGTTTTTTTCTGATGTTGGTGATCATATACATTTGTTTGATGTTGTTTTTGAATGGTTGTACAGCAATTAGAGGGGATGATATTTTCTGGTGCTGCCTGTGGTTCAAAAAAAAGTAAAAAAATCCTGTAAAAGAATAAACAAGCTGTTGCCTTTTTGCGGCTTTGTATCAGAAATTGATGCTACAATTTACCCAACTGCCATCAAATTGAACCTCCTTGTATTTTTTATAGAAACGAATGGCGGGTTCGTTCCAATCGAGGACCTGCCAAACCATCCCGCTGTATTTTTTTTCCCTGCACAGTTCAAATAGGGCATCAAAAAGCAATTTTCCAATGCCCTTGCCCCTCATTTCCTCCGTAACAAGAATGTCTTCGAGATACAACCGTTGCCCTTTCCAGGTACTGTATCGGGTATAATACAATGCAAAACCTGCTATCGTACGCTGTCCATTGTCTTCTATTTCTGCTACAAAAGCCCACCATACAGGATTTGATCCAAATCCACTTTCAACAAAATGAGCAAAATCAACGGTTACTTCTTCCGGCGCTTTTTCGTACAATGCCAGTTCATGTACCAGTTCCATCATGCGGCCGCAGTCTTCCCGTACGGCTTTGCGAACAGTAATATGCATAAATGAGATGTTTGGCCAAAACTAACAAGATCGTTTTTAATTGAATTAAATTTGTGCAAAGTTGTTGCATGAAAAAAACATTGGCCATGTACGCCGGCTACCATATCTGGGCAAACAGCCGCCTCACCGGTTTGATACAAGCACTACCAGAAGATACATCCCGTCAGCCATTGATAAGCAGTTTCGCAGGCTTGCATGCAACCCTGCAGCATATGTGGGACGCCGAAAGCATCTGGTGGCAACGAATGAAAATGCAGGAACACATTGAACGGCCGGGCGATCATTTCAGCGGAACAACAGCAGAACTGATAGTACAATTATCAAAACAGTCTGTTCAATGGAAAGAATGGATAGAGCAGGCAACGGAAGCGGCGCTTCAGCACGAATTTATTTACAGGAATAACAAGAAAGAACAATTCAAGCAGCCGGTGAATGAAGTATTATTGCACATTTTCAACCATGGTACGTATCATCGAGGGCAGTTGGTTACCATGCTCCGGCAATTAGGGGTAACAAATATACCCGCTACCGACCTTGTTGTGTATCTCAGGAAAAAATAATGGGCTTAATTATGGTCGATCATCGTATAGGTGACACCGTAAGAGCCATCAGCAAAATATCCGCCGCCGCCCGGCTGAAATTCACTATGGAAAAACCTGCGGTATACCAGGCCAATACCGGCAGCATATTTTTCCTGCCCGAAATTGATTTCACTGTAGCTGGAAGGGTCACCCGGATTGCCGATGATCTCGTCCCGCTGGTCTACAGTGATGGTATTATCCAGTGAAAATGTTCCAATAACATCTGCAGCGCCCACATTGCTGAGCGTATAATCCCAGTCATCGAGGTATTGTAAGAGGGAATTCGAAGAATACGTGTCTATGTAAGAATTCCCTTTCCAGGAATATGCATCCCGGATGGGTTCTTTTAATTTGATATAACGAAGGTTGTTCTCTATAAATTCGAGCCCTGTACCTGTGTTCACATATTGGTAAGTGCCGTTTGGCGCCCAGGGGTTGGCATCAGTTTTCCTGATATAACGAAACACCCGGTAAGCAGGCCTTCCGAGATTATCTGTGATGAGAGAATCTATCACATATTTTACCTGGTAACTAATCGTGGTATCGCGGGTGCCAAAAGCAAGGTATACCAGAGAATCGAGTTGGTAAGTGATGTATTTCCCGCTTTCGAGCGGAACATAATCGCTGATACGGGCTGTTTGCAGGGTTTCGGTAGACTTCTTACAAGCGCCCATCAACAGGGCCGAGGCCAGCACTACAAACAGGAAAAAATATTTTTTCATATGAACCGGGTGGGGGGTGGTTTCAATTAAGACGAAGCTACTGCAAAAAAAGCTGCCTTCCATCACATCAAAGGGTGCGGCCGTTGAATAATACCGCCACCTATCACATCATCACCTTCATAGAAAACAGCACTTTGCCCGGGGGCTACGCCCTTTACATCCTCATAAAAACGAACCCTGATACCGTTTTCGTATGTGAACAGGTTGCTTAAAGCGCCTTTATCTTTATACCTGATCTTGGTGATGGCTTCCATTCCATCTGTAATACCGTCGTATTTGATCCAGTTTAATTTGGTAACGGTCATATCGTTTTTGTTGAGGTCTTCCTCATCGCCCAATACCACTGTATTGGATTCGGGTATGATTTCGGTGACAAAAGCGGGCTTTCCGAGGGCAATATCCAGCCCCTTTCTTTGTCCAACGGTATAAAATGGGTAGCCCTTGTGTTTCCCAAGGATTTTACCCGATTTATCAACAAAATTACCGCCCGCAACACGGTCTTCCAATCCTTCAACTTTGCGTTTGAGAAACCCCCTGTAATCGTTATCGGGCACAAAGCAGATTTCATAGCTTTCGTTCTTTTTAGCCAGTTCGGGATAGCCAAAATCATGTGCCATCTGCCGGATCGCCGTTTTGAGGTAAGTACCCAGCGGCAGCAACGTGCGGCTAAGGAGGTCTTGCTGCAAGCCCCAAAGTACATAGCTCTGGTCCTTACTTTCGTCAATTCCCTTGCGCACAAAAAACCTGCCATTTGTATGCTGGTGGATCTGTGCGTAATGCCCCGTAGCAATGAAGTCGCAACCCAGCGCATCAGCCCTTTTCAGCAAAGCCCTCCACTTGATATGCGTATTGCACATTACACAGGGGTTGGGGGTACGGCCTGCAAGGTATTCGTCAACAAAATTCTCAATCACAAAATCACCGAACTCCTCCCGGATATCCAGGATAAAATGCGGAAACCCATGCTGTACTGCTGCCATCCGGGCATCATTGAAACTATCCAGGTTACAACAGCCGGTCTCCTTCTTATTAGCATTGCCAACCGTGCTGGCATAATCCCATGTTTTCATAGTAATCCCCACCACTTCATATCCTTCGTGATGCAGCATCAGGGCGGCCACGGTACTATCAATACCGCCACTCATGGCCATCAACACTTTACCTTTTTTACTCATATCGAAATTCTTCGATGCAAAGATAACGAATTGGCCAGAGATCCATACGAATGTTGAACCGGAAACAG
>JBPOHG010000201.1:0-14944 GCA_052035835.1 Bacteroidota bacterium
CCTCATCGGTGGTACGAAACGGTTCACGGTCGAGATAGGACATTACTTTTGGGTGGCTTCGTAAACTGAGCAGGGAAGGGGCATCCTCATAACTTATATTGCGCAACAGGAGCCTGTTTGTTTCAAGAACAGGAAAAGGAGAAAAATTTACAGAAAGCATAAAAATGATTTAAGCAGGAGTAATTGACAACCCGAGTATCGCCAGGCTACGCCTCACCCCGTCCATGACAGCAATATCTTTAAGGTGGCCCCATTCGGTAAACCCAGCATTTTTAAAAAGCCGGATGCTGGGATTGTTGTGTGCAAAAATAAAACCCAACAGGCAATCGATACCAAGTGTAGGGCATTGGCTGATGGCATAGGCAAGAATTTCTTTACCCCATCCTTTGCCTCTTGCGTGTTCATGCAGGTATATACTAATTTCGGCGGTGCCATTATAAGCGGGCCTGCCATAAAAATCGCCGAAACTGACCCATCCCAGGGTTTCCCCGGCCTGGTTGTATACGATCCAAACAGGCCTTGTAGCGGGGTTATGAGAATGAAACCATGTTAGTTTATCCGTAACCGTTACTGGTTCGGTATCGGCAGTGACCATTCGGCCTGGGATGGTTGAATTGTAAATCTGAACAATCATTTCAAGGTCCTGAAGGGTTGCGTCTCTCACCAGCATAGGTACTTTTTTTTTGCAAATTAATCATTCAATAGCTTTCCGGTGAATAAAAGCTGAACACTGCAATATGTACAAGTGTGCGACGCCTGTGAAGCAGGGATTTATTCAACTGCCGGGATATCAAATAAAAAAGCCCTGTAGTATCACAGGGCTGAATAATTTAACTCAAGTTAAGTTTAAAGTTATGCAACTGCTTTATTTACCAGCGCTGCTGCTTCGCTGAGCAGGATGGCACTTTGAACTTTCAACCCGCTTTCGTCGATCAGTTTCTTAGCTACATCGGCATTGGTACCCTGCAGGCGAACGATGATGGGGATTTCGATGTTACCAATGCTTTGATAAGCATCAATAACGCCCTGGGCTACACGATCACAGCGAACGATCCCTCCAAAGATGTTGATGAGGATTGCTTTTACTTTGGGGTCTTTCAGGATGATGCGGAAGCCGGCTTCTACGGTTTGTGCGTTGGCAGTACCACCTACGTCGAGGAAGTTGGCCGGGTCGCCGCCACTGAGTTTGATCATATCCATGGTTGCCATGGCCAGTCCGGCGCCATTCACCATACATCCTACATTGCCATCCAGTTTTACAAAATTGAGGTTGTATTTGCCTGCTTCCACCTCAGTAGGGTCTTCTTCTGATAAATCCCTGAGTGCGGCTACATCGGCATGGCGCATCAGGGCATTGTCATCAACATTCATTTTGCAGTCAACTGCAATAATTTTATCATCACTGGTTTTGAAGAGTGGATTGATCTCGAGCATACCGCAATCGAGCCCCACATATGCATTATAAAGATTGGTTACAAATTTTACGCAATTCTTAAATGATTCGCCACTGAGGCCAAGGTTGAAAGCGATTTTTCTTGCCTGGAAACCCTGGAGCATACCGCCGGGATGAACATATTCTTTAAATATTTTTTCGGGGGTATCATGTGCCACGTCTTCAATGTTCATACCACCCTCGGTGCTGTACATAATAACGTTCTGGCAACTGCTGCGGTCGAGCAATATGGCGAGATAAAACTCCTTAACGGGGTTGGGCCCTTCATAATAAACGTCCTGTGCTACCAACACCTTATTCACCAGTTTGCCATCGGGGCCGGTTTGCAGCGTCACCAGCGTGCCACCTAAAATATTCCTGGCAATATTCACTACATCTTCGGCATTTTTTCCTACCGCCACGCCACGTTGTTCTGTTCCCTGGATTTTTCCTTTACCCCTTCCGCCAGCATGTATCTGGGCTTTCACTACGGCGAATTTACTGCCGTATTGTGTATGAATCTGACGGTATGCTTCTTCGGCTTCAGTAGGGGTACTGCAAGCGATGCCTTCCTGAACGGGAACATTGTATTTCTTAAGTAATTCCTTGGCCTGGTATTCGTGTAGGTTCATGTTGAAATATTTTGGCGAAGATAAGAAAAAGCGTTTGCGAATAAACAGTGAAATCTTAACAAAAAAACGGCAGGCCGGGGTGTCTGTATGATATGAAATTATACATATGCTAACACTATCTTACCTACATTTGCGTTTTGCTGAACAATCCAGGCCAAACTGTTGTGTACCGGTACCGGTTTTTATGAAGAAAATCATTTGTATTATACTTTGTTCTTTTTTGGTGCAGGCCGCATTTTCACAGGTGCCGGGCCGAAAGAAGAAACCGGTGGTGCTGGATGATGCCAATATAACTACCAGCAGTAACCCTACAGGCCAGTTGGATGGCACCGTTCAAAAAGCTTCGGGCCCCCGAAAAGACAGTCTGGGTTTTGAACACCGCGACGACCGCAAAGATTCTATCAGCATCAGTTACCGTTTCCTGGATTCCATCAAACGCAACTATATTGATTCTTCTGTTAATGATTTTGATAAATATTATTCAGTTCCATCTTCCTGGCAATACCTCGGAAACAATGGGGCAGCCGCAGTCCCGCTGATTTACCAGCCTCAGCAGCGGGCAGGATGGGATGCTGGGTTCCATGCATTTGACGTGTATACATTCACGCTGGAGGGCAGTAAATTTTATAAAACCAGCCGTCCTTATTCGATGCTGAGTTACCAACTGGCATCCGGGAAAGAGCAGATGTTGAAAGCCGGGCATACGCAAAACCCCCGGCCCAATTTAAACGTGGGATTCGATTACAGGCTCATCAGTGCGCCTGGATTTTTTATTACACAGAATACCAATCATAATGCCTATCGTGTATTTGGGAACTACCAGGGCAGGCGTAAACGTTACAATGCATACCTGGTGCTGGTGGGCAATAATATCAGGGCATCTGAGAATGGAGGTATTGAGAGTGATTCTTTGTTATTAGACCCCAACAGGAAAGATCGTTTCAGTATACCTGTTAAACTGGGGCGTTCGGCAGAATTCAGCCAGAACCCTTTTGTGACCACTGTGCTTACCGGCAATACCTATAAAGACATGAATTTTTTCTTCCGGCACAGTTATGATATTGGAAAGAAAGACTCTATTGCCATCAATGATTCTACAACCGAGTATCTTTTTTATCCCAAGCTGCGGATTCAACATAGTTTCACGTTGAGTAACAGTAGTTACCGTTTCAGCGATATTGCTGCTGATTCTGTTTTATACAAGAGCTGGTATGGGGTTACTTTGCGGGATTCAATAGATACTTTTTCCATCAGGGAAAAATGGCAGGTAGTGAGCAATGATTTTTCGCTAACCCAGTTTCCTGACACAAAAAATACTGCCCAGTTTTTTATGGCAGGTGTAACCCTGCAAAATATCAAAGGCACATTTGATTCTACAGGCGTAAACCTGTACAATATTTACCTGCATGGCGAATACCGCAACCGTACCCGTAACCGGTTATGGGATATGATGCTGAAAGGCGGTTTTTATGTGAATGGCTATAACAGTGGCGATTACCAGATTTACGCTACCCTTGAGCGTTTCTTTAATAAACGTTGGGGAAATGTAAGTTTGTTTTTCCGCAACGTAAACCGCACCCCTTCGTTTATATTCGATGGAAGGTCTGCCTTTGCATTGGGCAATAACAACAATTTTAAAAAGGAGAATATCATTTCGTTTGGTGCACAGGCTTCCAATCCGTTTATTACTGTTGGATTTAAAAACCATCTCATCACCAACCATACTTTTTTTAGCTCATACTATAAATCTGAGCAATACGGAAAGCTGATCAACCTCTTACAGGTATATGCAGCCAAAAAAATCAAACTATCCAAAAAATGGTTCTGGTATGCCGATGCCACGCTACAACAAACAGATGGCGCTGCTCCCGTAAAAGTGCCTTTGTTGTTTACCCGCAGCCGCATTGCTTTTGAAGGCAGGTATTTTAAAAACCTGAACCTGAGTACCGGGCTTGAAGTAAGGTATTATACGCAATACAAGGCGTACAATTATTCCCCGGTGATTGGCCAATTTACGGTACAAGATACGGTCACCATCAAAAACCTGCCCGATGTAGCGGCTTTCCTCCATTTTCGAATCAAGGGGTTTACGGGTTTTCTGCGGGCTGAAAACCTCAATACTGCCAGCTTTAAGAACGGCTTCGCATTTGTAAACAATAATTTTGCAGCTCCTCATTACCCTACGCAGGGAATGATCATTCGGTTTGGGATACAGTGGTGGTTTGTTAATTGAGGGGTTGGGGTTTGAGGGTTTAAAGGTTTGAGGGTTTAAGGGTTGGGAGTAGATTTTCAGCCAGCTGTAGAATATACCTTTTTTAATACAAAAAACTGCTAAAACCGGGCGGATACTTTGAATTCCCGGCTTTATTGATACCTTTGCAAAGTGAAAAAAGCCTTTCTTTTTGTTATCACCATGCTTTACATGGCAGTTTCTTCGGGAATTGCGATGGAGATACACTATTGCATGGGCAAAAAGGCCGGGGTAGATTTTTACAAAACAAAGAAAGATACATGCAGCCGCTGTGGGATGAAGGAGAAAAAGAATGGCTGCTGCAGCGATGAACACAAGTTTATCAAGCTGGAAGATTCCCACAAAAATGTTTCCAATGACATCAGCTTCTCATTTACAGAAGCCGTAATTCCGGTTATATATCCTGCATTCCTTTGGCAGGAACCTATACAGCAGCCAGTTTTGGCTACCCAGAACCATTCTCCTCCCCTTGATACAGGCCCATCCCTCTGTATCAAAAATTGCGTTTTCAGGATTTAGAATTAAATGACGAGTTCGTTACACCTGCATGCGGGTGTGGCTTTGCATGTAAGTACATTATTTGATCATCTATTCTAACATTTAAAAATTATTATCATGAAAACGCTTTCATTGTATGCCGTTTTGTTATTCGGCCTCTTCTCTATTACATCTTCATTTGCACAAACATCATTGAAAAAAGAAACCATTAAGGTTTGGGGCAACTGTGGCATGTGTAAAAAAACGATTGAAAAAGCTGCCAAATCTGCCGGTGCTAAAACTGCCAGTTGGAACGAAGAAAGCAAGGAGCTAAAAGTAGCTTATGCCGAATCAAAGTCTTCATCTGCCAGGATCCAGGAGGCCATCGCCAAGGCCGGGTATGATACACAGGATTTCACAGCCAGCAATGAAGCTTATGATAATCTTCATGGTTGTTGCCAGTACGAGCGCAAAGATGCCGGGTCATCCGTACAAAAATGTTGCGACCATGCAGATTGCGGAAAGGATGCAGCCAGTTGCAAAGAATCGGCTGCCTGCAAAGAGAAAGCATGTTGCAAAGACAAAGCCTGTTGTAAAAAAGCATAATCACCATTTAAATTGTAAGAATGAAAAAGTTAATGCTCATTGCGGCATTGCTATGCTCGTTGGCTGCTGGCGCACAGGTAAGTAAAGTTACCATACAGGCCAGTGGGTTAACTTGTAGTATGTGCAGCAATTCTATTCATAAAGCGTTGAAATCAATAGTATATGTTGACAAAGTATATGCGAATATCAAAAATTCGAGTTTTGATATCAGCTTTAAACCCGGTGCAAACGTAAATTTTGACGAATTGAAAAAGAAAGTAGAGGATGCAGGTTTCTTTGTGGCTTCTTTCAAGGCTTCCATTTTGTTAAATGATGTCGCTATTTCCAAAGATGCCCATGTTTCTATTGGCGGCTATACGTTCCATTTTCTTGATACGAAAGAACAGGTGTTTACCGGGGAACAAACCATTCGTATACTCGATAAAGGCTATGTATCGGCGAAAGAGTTTAAAAAAAATGCCGTGTACACTAAAATGGAATGTTATAAAACCGGCGTAGCAGGTACATGTTGTACACAAAAAGGGGCAACCTCAGGCTCCCGCATTTACCACGTTACGATTGTATAAACCATCTTACACACTGATACAGGTGCACAAAATGCACCTGTATCCTTTCTTTTTTAGTTATGAAAAAATACCTTGGACTTGCAATGGCCCTGCTCATTAACCTCTTTACTGTTCATGCACAGGAATTGTTCACTTATACCGAGCCTGCCAGCAATATGGCAGCAAAAAGCATTGGTATCAGGATGAGCAATTATGTAATGAATACAGCATCGTCTACCCGGTATAGTTATCACCTGATGCCTGAACTGATGTGGGGCATTTCCCGTAAAACAATGTTGCATGGCACTGCATTTCTTAGCAACCGCAACGGGGGGCTGGTAGGAGAAGGAGCTGGTATTTATGCCAAGTACCGTTTCCTCAGTGAAGATGAAGTGCACCAGCATTTCAGGATGGCGGCCTACGCCAGGGTTTCTTTTAATAACAGTGATGTGCACCAACCTGCTATTGACCTCAACGGGCATAACAGTGGGTATGAATTAGGGGTTGTAGCTACTCAACTGCGTAAGCGGATAGCCATATCTGCCATCGCTTCCTATTTGCATGCCCTTAACAACGGGAGCAAAAACAAGTTTTATTACGGCGACCAATACCGGAATGCCATCGGATACAGTGCTTCTATTGGAAAGCTTATGTTGCCTAAAGAATATGTGAGTTATGACCAAACCAATCTCAACCTCATGCTTGAAGTACTCGGGCAGGTGAACATGCAATCAGGGGAGATGTTTACCGACCTTGCCCCATCCCTTCAATTGATCATAAAGAGCCGCATGCGCTTTGATATGGGATACCGTTTCCCCATGGTGAACGGACTAGAACGCAGCAATGACCGTGGCTTCCTGTTGAGGTTTGAATACAATATTTTTAATGCTTACTAACGATGAAAAATCTGAGTGGTGTGATGAAGCGCCTGAGCGCTATTGCGCTGAATTTTTTTTTAAAAAAGAAAAGCTGTTGCAGGATTTAGTATGATTTTACTCCAACGACCAGTTTGTCGGGTATCGCTTCTTCAACAAAGCGTTTACATATGGCCGTTGCCTCCGATAAGAGGTTGTTGAGCAGGGTATGGTTATTACCCATCAACCTGCAGGCTTCATCCAGTGCCGCTTCATGGCCCTTGTTTTCTGTTTGTTGCAAGGCCTCCGCAATGGCGAAGATGAGGAGCCCGCGGTCCTTTATATCTCCGATGGCTGCAATCACCCAGCTCAAAGAAAGGAAGTATTGCTGTTCGAGTAACAATACTGAAGTATGGCTACCTTGTTTCGGCATCTGGTTGAACGGGGAACCTGTGATTTCAGTGGTTAGGTATTTGGTCGTATGGGGGTCGGGGGCTGTGGTATTGGAGAGTTGGATCAATCCACGCAAGGCCTGGGGGTAAATGCTCAGCCATCTCAGCTCACGCCTGATCTCATGCACCTGTGTTTCCATTTCAGTAAAACCTTCGCCCGCACCATTGATGAAATCTATTATTTCCCGGATGGATGCCATATAAAATTTCTCTATCTCATGGGCTTCTTCTTTTGAAGAAAGCCATGCTGCTTCATCCAGTTTTTCCCGTATTTTTTTACACCGGGATGCCTGTTCGCCCAGCCATTTCTCTTCAACAAGAATTTCATTCAGGCTTTGTATTTTCTCCCTGGCCTGTGCTTTGAAGTACTCTTTAATATGGGAAGATATGTTTTGGTTGGATTCGAGGTCTTTTGCTGCGTTGTCGTAATAATCAATTGCGCCCAATGTATCTTCCACCAGTTTGAAATGCTCCTTCAGTTTCCCGAATTTTTTCTTGTTGTGCAGGTTCCCATAGAGTTTTGCAAGGCCTTCGAGCATGAACATTGGGGTACGTGCATTATTGCTATATAACCACAATGCCATATTTTTCTCTTTAGAAGCCTGTTGCAGCAATGTTTCAAATTGCTGAAGAAAATATTCAAACCGTTGTTTACCATTCATGTTATTTCATTAGTCTTTTTCAAAATAAGCAATCGACCCGCCCACCCAGGTCTTATCCTTATTGTATCGGGTCCCTATCATTTTGCCTTTGCTGAGCCGGGCAAGGTTGTGAACAGCCACAGGCCTCGGCCATCCTTTTTTCCAGAAATAAAATAACCTGATCTCAGCTTTGGCCGGTTCATCTAAGGTTGGGATTACTGCTGCATATTGTACTTTTCTCTGAAGAATCCAGTTTTCGGGGTCTTTAACTTTGTCAATATCTTCCTGTGTAACGTCTATCACTACCCCCATTCCTGCAAATGAAAACAGTGGTTTCAAAACGTATTGGTCGAGCTGTACCGGCGCTGTCATTTCATTGAGGAAAAAAGTTTCGGGTACATAACGGTTCTGTATAAACGGAAGTGTGAATTTACTGATTCGATAGAACCAGTTTGGGTGTGGCACCCATTCTACCTCATAAGGTTGAGTAAGGTCTATGGTTCCTTCCAGCCCTTCCTGTTGTTGCAGGTCATCGAAAATTAAACGGTTATAAATTTTTGTGATGGGCGTTTTTACCCCGTTGTTCATATAAAATAAATGCTTCCCTTCAGCAATTAATTTGGTGAGGCAAACCGCTTTTATTCCCAATAATTTTTCGGTACAGAAAAAATCAATCCTCGTTTTTTGTTTCTCTGGATATATCTCCAGCAGGATTACATTTTCGGGTGTTGTATCCCCAACTATAATTTCTTTGAGCAAAGCTACATAGCTATCAAACGTATAGCCGTTCAAATAAGAGTCGAAATGATCTGGTACAGCAGCAAATTTTCTTGTAATGCTGCTATGGAAATCCTGAAAGGCAAAGAGTGAGGGGAAGCCCTGCATTTCGATAAGCTGCGGTTCTAAATCCCCGTCTTTATTTTCGCATACGCCAAAATCAAACACCATCATTTGCGTATGTTCGTCCTCGTTAGGCACACGTACGTTTTCTGGGATGCTTCTTTCTGTAAGTGATTTAAAATTGGGTGCCACGATCACATCAATAATATCTTCGCAGGCATCCAGCATTTTCTGCTTAAATGCCTTGGGTACAAAAACAGGCGTTTCTGCATTCCTGAAATCGAGGGCGCCCGGTTCCAGCGCTTCAATCTCTTTCATATATGCCTCGTATTTAGCTTCGGTAAACTGGCTGTTGAATGAGTCCCGTAGTTTTTTGTCCATATGGTCGTACAATTTAGATGCTAATCTAAAATAGCATAAATAGCTTTATCCTATGGGCAATCAGCAAATTTTTTATTGAAAAGATATAATCAGCCCGAATTAAACTTCTACAGGCTGAAGTTGTGTTACGGCGCTGTTGAGAAAATTAGGGAGGATATGTGCATACGTATGTTTAATCTTATCGGGATCGTTGAGATGCTCAATCATGGATTTCCATTTTTCTTCGCCGTAATTCTCTATTACGGTTTTCTTTTTTTCTTCCGATTGAAGATGGGCCAGCATACCAATGGGGTCGGCTTCGGGATGAAATTGTGTCCCAATCATATTTTCGTTGAATCGAACAGCCATAATCGCCCTTTCGAGCGGCACATGCGGCCTGGCTTTTTCAATAGCGAGGATACTGGCCCCCATTTCATGCAGGCGGTTGTGATTGGGTTGAATCACCTGGAAATCGCGGCTGTCTACGGCATAAAAAGGATCATTCAGCCCTTCAAAAATGGGTTCTGCTTCAGCATCATTGAGATAATGTACCGGGAATACCCCAAAAGCAGTACTTTTTCTTTTGGTGACAGATGCCACTTCGAAATGCCTGCAGGCCAATTGAAAGGAATGGCATATGAAAAAAACATTTTTCTTCACCACATTGGCAGGATTGGCATTGTATTGAAGCACTTTTGCCAGCCAACCAAAATAAACATGTTCCCATTCGCTGCCTTTGCTGTCGAGCGGGCTGCCAGGCCCACCGCTGGAAATGTAAATATCATAATCCAACTGGGGCACTTTCTTATTCAGCCTTACTTCAAATTCATCAAAATGCAGGTCGAGCTGGTTGAACTCCCCAAATTGGTTGAGGATCTCCCTTAAACAACGCATTCCCTGGTTAGCAATACCTTCATACAGGTCGAGAATGGCGACCCTGACTTTCTTCGTGTCGGTCTCAATCATACGGCTAAAATAAACATTTTTTAAAACAAGGATTTTCTATACAACGCTGGTTTTGTGTATAAGTTGCTAAATATGGCTCAAATTTCCTGCGAGCTATAGCCGGGAACCCCATTTCTACGATCTTTCATTAACTTTGCCACCTTATTATGAAGACAAAAACCATCCGCCGGGATAAGGTCAATATCATTACACTGGGTTGCAGTAAGAATATGGTAGATAGTGAAGTGTTAAGTGGTCAATTGATTGCAAATGAGATAGATACGGTGCATGAAAGTGCAAAAAAAGACCACAATATCGTGATCGTTAATACCTGTGGTTTTATTGAAAAAGCCAAAGAAGAAAGTATCAATACCATCCTCGACCAGGTAGAACTCAAACGAAAAGGGAAACTGGATAAAGTGTATGTGACTGGTTGCCTTAGCGAAAGGTACAAAGCCAATCTTGAGCAGGAAATCCCTGAAGTGGATGCATATTTTGGTACCATGGAGCTGCCTTTGATCCTCAAACAATTTGAAGCAGATTATAAAGGTGAATTGATAGGAGAACGGATGCTGAGTACCCCTCAGCATTATGCTTATATGAAGATCAGTGAAGGCTGCAACCGTACCTGTTCTTTTTGTGCGATTCCCATCATGCGTGGCAAACATGTAAGCCGCACGATTGAGTCGCTGGTTGATGAAGCTAAAAAGCTGGTACAAAGAGGGGTAAAGGAAGTGATGCTGATTGCGCAGGAGTTAACCTATTACGGGCTCGATATTTATAAGAACCGTGCCCTGCCCGAATTGCTGCATGCATTGGCAGATGTGGAAGGGCTGGAGTGGATCAGGTTGCATTATGCATATCCATCAAAATTCCCCCTGGAGATCATTGATGTGATGAAAGAGCGATCAAACATCTGCAATTACCTGGATATCCCGTTGCAACATGCTTCCAATCATATGCTCAAAGCCATGAAGCGCCAGATTACCCGGGAAGAAATGGAGCAATTGGTAGCCGACATACGTGAACGCATACCCGATATTTGCATACGTACCACACTCATTGCAGGTTTCCCGGGAGAAACCAGGGAAGATATAGAAGAATTGAAGTTGTTTCTTACCAACATGCGTTTCGACAGGGTTGGGATATTCACTTATAGCCATGAAGAGCAAACCAGCGCATTCGACCTTGAAGATGATGTGCCTGCAGAAGAAAAGGAAGCCCGTGCCCAGGAAATTATGGAGTTGCAACAGGAGATCAGCCTCGAAAAAAACCAGCAAAAAGTTGGTAAAGTGCTTAAAGTGGTGGTTGACAAAAAAGAAGCGGGCCGATACCTGGGCCGCACCGAATTCGACAGTGTGGAAGTAGACAATGAAGTGATCATCAACAGTCACCGTAAACTACAGCCCGGTGAATTTGTACAGGTGAAGATTACCCGTGCTTTTGATTATGACCTGGAAGGCGAACTGGTAGAATAAAATTACTACCCAATCATTTAAAGATCATTACATGCCATCTTTTGAAGCAACCTATGTTCCTTACCGGCAAACGGGTGCATTTTCTTCCATTGTGCTCGATTACCTGCAGCAGGAACCATTGTTGAATGATTTTTATGCGCACCCGCCAACTGCTCAAGGAATAGCCGAATCTATACAGGCAAGGAAAAAGACCTCCACCAACCGTGAAGTACTGGTTGCTGCGCTAAAAAAGCAGTATGAGTCTGTTGAACTCACTGAACCGGTTACCCGAAATATTGAAAAACTGCTGGAAGCAAACACTTTTACCGTTTGTACTGCTCACCAACCGAATATTTTAACCGGGCACCTCTATTTTATTTATAAAATCCTGCATGCCATTAAACTCTCGGAAGAGTTGGCCCGGCAATATCCCGGAAATCATTTTGTGCCTGTGTACTATATGGGGTCTGAAGATGCAGATATAGAAGAATTGGGTGAGGTGGTAGTCAATGGTGCCAGATACCAATGGCAAACCAGCCAGCAGGGGGCAGTAGGCCGTATGCTGGTTGATGCATCCTTCCTGGATTTGCTGGATGCCGTGGGTGGGCAGTTACTTGTTGAACCATTCGGCAAAGAAGCCATGCAGATGTTAAGAGAAGCATACCTGCCAGGCCAAACAATTGAGCAATCAACTTTTCAATTGGTACACCGCCTCTTTGCGAGTTATGGGTTGATCGTGCTTTTACCTGATAACCCTCTCTTGAAAAAAGAATTTGTGCAGGTTGCAAAAAAAGAACTAGAAAGTAGTTTTTCATATCCGTTGGTGCAACAAACGATTGCTGCATTCCCTGAAAAATATAAAGTGCAGGCGGCTGGAAGGGAAATCAACCTCTTTTACCTGGAAGGGAATCTGCGAGAGCGGATCGAACGAAATGAAACCGGCTTCGCTATCGCAAATACAAAGCTTTTTTTTAGCAGGGAAGTGTTGATGAAACTGTTGGATGAGCATCCCGAAAAGTTTAGTCCGAATGTCATTTTACGCCCTGTATTCCAGGAAATGATTCTCCCCAACATCACATTCATTGGTGGTGGGGGAGAGTTGGCTTACTGGCTGGAGCTGAAAAATGTATTTGAGGAAGTGGCCGTCCCGTTTCCTGTATTGATATTGCGCAATTCTTTTTTATTCGCGGGTAAGCGTACGGGTGAGTTGCTTGATAAATGCGGTTTGGAGGCCGTAGATTTTTTCGAACCTTTGCATGAGATTCAAAAGAAATTGCTCATAAGGGATGCTGGTGTACGGTTGAATTTATCAGCTGAAAAGGAGTCGCTACGTAAGCTGTACAAGCAAATTGCATCAGTGTCGAAAGAAGCAGACCCAACCTTGCTGGCTCATTCCGAATCATTGGGCGTTCGTGCACTGCAGAAGCTGGAAGCATTGGAGAAAAAAATGCTCAGGGCAGAGAAGAAGCGGTCTGAAGCTTCGATGCGCCAGGTGGCCAAAGTAAAAGAGAAATTATATCCGGGCGGTACCTTGCAGGAAAGAGTAGATAATCTATTTACTTATTATGCCCAATATGGGCCGGCGTTTATAAGCCATTTATACAGGTATTCAACAGGGATGCAAATGCAATTTTGTATCCTGGAAGAAAAAGGTTGATGGGAGCAAGTGGTTGCTTGTTTATTCAAACTTGCCCGTTTTCTTTTCTGATTTCATTTAGTTGGATTAATTTTTAAAGATAAACTGTTGCCATGCATAATTTTAAGGATACCGATGAATATATAGCCGGGTTTCCTCCGATGACCCAGCAACTGTTGAATGAAATAAGGGCTGCCATTCTACAGGCTGCACCCGGTGCTTCCGAGAAAATCAGTTATGGGATCCCCACTTTTGATTTGAATGGCAACCTTGTACATTTTGCAGGGTATAAACATCATATTGGGTTTTATCCCGGGGGAAAAGGTATTGCCGCTTTTGATAGCGAATTGAGTCATTATAAGTATGCGAAAGGATCGGTACAGTTTCCCATAACAGAAAAATTACCGATTGGGCTCATTAAGAAAATTGTCCAATTCAGGGTGCAGCAAAATCTGGAGAAAGCTGCTATAAAAAGCAAGTCGTCAAAAGGCAAGGGCCTTGCTACTATTTGTAAACAGGGTCATAGCTTTATTAAAAGCAGCCAATGCCCCGTTTGTCCGGTTTGTGAAAAAAACAAAAAGCCAGCATCCGGCTTTTTGTTCGAATTGAGTGCTCCTGCCAGAAGGGCGATAGCGTCTAAAGGTATTAAGACATTACAACAGCTTTCACGGTATACACAAAACGAAATACTGGCATTGCATGGGATTGGCCCTTCTTCTATGTCCATATTAATAAAAGCACTTGCTAAAGAGAAACTACATTTTAAGCGATCGTTTTCAGTATAAAATTCCTTGCAAACGCTTGTTATTTTTGCGGTGGAATTGCATAACAAATTGGTCAGCCGCTTCATTTGCAACGTTTAATTTTTCATAGTCAAATGGCTATAAATTATTTTTGTAACGAAGTATAAAAGAGAAGCATTTTTCTTTGAGTAAATTGCTTAAAGCAACTATATGTACAGTCAAACACAGAAATTTCCTGCCGATTTTATTGAATATGTGCAAAACAACAGCCTGGTTGAAATTAAAGGAGGGTTGATTCGCGAGCGTTTCCTGGAGATATGGATGGTGCCATACGAAGGGCGGGTATTTGCCAGAAGCTGGGAAAAAAGCAAGAAGAGCTGGTTCACCGCTTTTTTGGAAGAAGGAACTGGACAAATAAAATTTGGGGACCAGGTTATTTCTGTGAAAGGCATTCAAGTAACCGATCCGGCTTTGAACAGGCAGGTAGATGCTGCATATCGGGCGAAATACACCCAGGAAAGGAATTTATACTATGTAGATGGCATCACGCAGCCATCTTACTACGATTATACGATGGAATTTATTTTTATTGCTTAGGCTACCAACATATACGCTCTTCAATCACCTATTTGCCAGCTTATGAATGATCAGCCCCGTTCCAATGCTCAATCTAAATAAGAGGCATTTCATTAATTTTAATCTCTGTTGGGTTTACATTTGCTTTCTCGAAAAACAAAAGCCCAGGCATTGAGAAACTAACTTGTTCCATATGAAAAATCTATGATACATCTGGCAACGTTCAATCCTGCGGGATTCACCTTGTTTTAAATAGCTGCTTATCTGCACAGAGATGGAGTGGATAGTAAGCATTGAATATTAGTATTGCAATAGGCTATATCGCTTTCAGCATAGGGATGCATGGAATATTTTATGTGGGAAGATCAAGAGAACTACCCTAACTTACAATAGGATTTAGACTGGATTAGGCATCTATAGTTGAAGTGATTACTATTTATCAGTTTGTTTGCATATGCATTATGATGCTGAATGCTGATGTAATTTTATTTTTTATG
>JBPOHG010000061.1:0-10953 GCA_052035835.1 Bacteroidota bacterium
CAACACACCTGGGTAGTAAAGATTGCCCGCCCGTACCCGACAGAAGCAAACACGGCAACAAATACATCTGGCCGATTTATGAAAGCTTCGATATTTTTAAAGCCGATACCAATGGCCGTATCGTAAAACGCCTTACCAAAACGAAAGGGTATGATGCCGAAGCAACCATTTCGCCCAGGGGCGACCTCATCGTATTTACGTCTATGCGTGATGGTGACCTGGAATTGTACACCATGAATATGAAAGGGAAGAATGTTAAGCGGATCACCCATATGCCCGGATATGACGGGGGTGCCTGGTTTAGCCCCGACGGGTCGAAGATCATCTGGCGTGCTTCACGGCCAAAAACAGCGGAGGAAATCACAGAGTATAAATCATTGCTTGCTCAAAACCTGGTAGCCCCTACAAATATGGAAGTTTGGATCGCTAATGTGGATGGTTCTGATGCCCACCAGGTAACCAACCTGAAGCAGGCCAACTGGGCACCTAATTTTACGCCAAAAGGTGACAAGATTATTTTTTGCAGCAACCACGAATACAAGCGTGGCTTTCCGTTTAATATGTACCTCGCAAATACCGACGGAACCAATTTGCAAAAGATTTCCCGCGATAAAGGATTCGATGCTTTTCCAATGTTTAGCCCCGATGGCAAAAAAATAGTTTTTTGCAGCAACCGCAACAATGGCGGAACAAGGGATACCAATATATTTATTGCAGACTGGGTAGAATAAATTAAAACTACTACCAGTAAAAGTAAAAGCGCCTTCTTGTTATCAGAAGGCGCTTTTTTTAGTATTTGAACTTGATATTGTTATTTGTCCTGACGGCTAAAAATTTTACTTACAATTTTCCATTCGCCATTAATCTTCAACATATTCATGTAATCGTAGAGGATTACTTTTTCATATTCAATTTTTATTTTGGCAGATGCAGCCGTCCCTTCTATGTTCAGGGATACAATGTCTATTTTGCGTTCTGTTTTTGAAGTATTCGCTTTGGCCCTGGCAATGAAGTCGGCAATAGGCACATCTTTAAATTCTCCGGTTTTTGCATCAATGTATTTCATAGAAGCGCTGCTATGAAAAGCTTTTTCTATCCGGTTTCCATCACCGCTCATATAGTCTTCCAGGCAGGTACGTGCAGCTTTTTCATCGTCAGGGTTTTGGGCAATGGCCGATACTGCCATGAAGCTGGTGAGTAAGAAACAAATGGCAAACTGTTGAATGAATCGTTTCATGATTGAGTTTTTGGTATTGAAAGATGGAAGGTATTCCCTTGTAAGTAGCAATATAAAACTACCAGTCTTATTGCTGTATTCCTTTTCTACCAGTGGCTTCTGTGCATATACCTGCGGTTGATGAGCAGGCCAAAGGGCAGTTGCAACACAAGTACATAAAATATTATTTGCCTCTTTTACCCAGTTCAATGACTTCGCAATCCTGGATGTTTGTACCGTTGATGGTAAACCGCAATAAAGTTTTTACCTGGTGCCAGCCCTGGTTACCGGCGGCTCCCGGGTTCATATGCAGGCAGTTCAGTTGTTCGTCGTACATCACTTTAAGGATATGAGAGTGGCCGCTGATGAAAAGGGAAGCCCCCGATTTCCTGATTTTTTCTTTTACGCCTGGCGAATATCGCCCGGGATACCCTCCAATATGCCTCATAAATACTTTCACTCCTTCGCAAGTGAAAAACAGGTCCTCGGGAAACCGCGATTGGATGGCTCGGTCGTCAATATTTCCATAAACGCCTCTGAGTAAACTGATGGCAGAGAGTTTTTCAATGACTTCAACTGACCCAAAGTCGCCGGCATGCCATATCTCATCGCAAGCCGAAAAATATTCGCTTACCGATTCATCAAGATGGCTATGGGTGTCTGCAATCAGTCCTATTTTTTTCACGGTGGATAGTATGAGTGTGTATGCTTTTTACGGGCATTCCTACTGGTAAAAATTGTATATTTGAGTGAAGGTATGTTATTCAATGCCTGATTGCAAAGATGCCATTCCACCGCAATTTTACATACTTTATTGATAAGCGCAACTGGAAATATTATTTCCTGATGCTGGCGCTCTGTAAGGGTTTTTGATCGCTCGTTTTTCACCGATTCTTTTTTTGTTATCTTAAAATTTCATCCATGCCACATTATCATAAAGCAGGAACCATTCCTCATAAACGTCATACACAGTTCAGGAAACCCGATGGCAGTTTATATGCAGAGCAACTATTTTCAACCGAAGGGTTCTCCAATGATTATTCAATATTATACCATACGCATGCCCCCACACTTATTGTGAAATGCGATGAGCCGGTGGATGTTTCACCCCAGGTGGCCGAAGAGCGGATGTTGCGCCACCGTAGTTTTGAAGGATTTAATGTTCAGCCCAAAGCAGATTATCTCGAAAGCCGGAAAGCTGTGCTAGTAAACAGCGATTGCCATATCGTCCTGGCTGCACCTCAGCAAAGCATGAAGGATTATTTTTATAAAAATGCAGATGCTGATGAAATGATTTTTGTGCATGAAGGCAGCGGCGTTGTTACTACCTGTTATGGCGAATTGAAATTTAGTTATGGTGATTATATTGTTTTGCCAAGGGGAACGATTTATCAAATCAGTTTTGATACCGATAAGAACAGGTTGTTTATCGTAGAATCATTTCATCCCATCCGTTACCCAAAAAGGTATATGAGTAAATTGGGCCAGTTGATGGAGCATTCGCCTTTTTGCGAAAGGGATATCAGGGTGCCTGAAAACCTGCAAACTTTCGACATGAAAGGTGATTTCATCATCCAAACAAAGAAAAAAGGGTTGTTATATGGCATTCACTACGGAACCCATCCATTTGATGTGATCGGTTGGGATGGTTGCTGTTACCCTTTTATTTTCAGCATTCATGATTTTGAACCCATTACCGGAAGGGTACACCAGCCACCGCCCGTTCACCAAACTTTTGAAACGGATGCATTTGTGGTATGTTCATTTGTGCCCAGGTTATATGATTACCATCCCGATGCCATTCCTGCACCCTATAACCACAGCAATATAGACAGCGATGAATTGTTGTATTATGTAGACGGTGATTTTATGAGCCGTAAGCATGTTACCCGGGGGATGATCACGCTTCACCCGGCGGGTATTCCGCATGGGCCGCACCCTGGGGCAGTAGAGAAAAGCATAGGGGCCAAAGAAACCCGGGAACTGGCGGTGATGGTAGATACTTTCAGGCCTTTACAGTTAACAAAAGAAGCACTGGAGATTGAAAACCAAGGTTATGTAATGAGTTGGGCCGAATAATGGATGAATGCTTATTTAAACGGATAAATCAATGTGGCAATTAATGCCACATTTTTTTTGCTTCGCGTATTGGGGGGGCTGATAAATGTCCTTGTTATTCGGTTTCAAAATGCTTACATTAGGATACTAAAACTTTTCATATGCTAAAATTCAGTGAACTCAAAGTCGGCGACTATGTAATTGCCGACAACGACGGAGATCAGAAATCGGGCGAAGTTACCAATCTCAATGGTGATGAGAAGCAGGTTTGCGTTGATACGGGCGACCAGGAGTTTTGGTATGAAACAAACCAGATTATCGGCATTCCGCTTACCGAAAATGAATTGGTACGAATGAAATTCCACCGGCAGCAAAACAATGATGGTACCGTAAAGTATTCAAAAGGTGCTTTCAGGATGCTTACGCCGGGGAATGGCAATTTTTCAAAAATGGAGATATGGTACCGCGATGAACACCGGCATATCCTGCACCCGATAGATGTGCATGTGTTGCAGAATCATTTTTATGATATGACGAAGGTGCATCTCAACGAAGATTCTTTCGACTAACCCTTTACGTTATATATAAGGAACCACATAAAAAAATCCCCGTTGCAATAACGGGGATTTGTATGTTTAAGCAGTTAAACTTATTCCGCTTTTGGAGCTTCTGCAGCTTCATCGCCTGCTTTGTTCTCATTGCTGGCGGCATCACTGTCGAGCTTCGCTTTCAAACCAGCCAAAACACCCAGGTCGCCAAGTGTAGCTTTTTCTACCTTGCTCTGGATATTCTTCACAGCTTTTTTGGTTTGTTCTGCTTCAGCTTTCTTCTCTTTCAGTTGGATTTGCTTTTCTTCTTCTTTCTCCTGCTCCCACAAACGGGTGTGGCTTAACACGATTCGTTTATCGTTGCGGTCGAATTCAATGACCATGAACTGGGCAGTTTCATCAGCGCCGATTGTTTTTTCATCCTGCTTCAACAAGTGGCGTGCCGGTGCATAACCTTCAAGTCCGTAAGGCAGTTGAACCACAGCTCCTTTATCATCTTTCCTGATAACGGTACCGTCGTGAAGTGAACCTTCAGCAAACACTGATTCCAGTGAATTCCATGGATCTTCTTCAATTTGCTTGTGGCCGAGTTGGAGTTTGCGCCCGTCCTTGTCAATGCTGAGGATAACTACATCGATTTCGTTGCCTACTTTCGTGTATTCGTTCGGGTTATTGAAACGCTTCAACCAGCTGAGGTCGCTGATATGGATCATGCCGCCAATACCGGTAGCCAGTTCAACGAATACGCCATACGGGGTGATGTTTTTCACCACGCCTTTGTGACGGCTTGCTTCTGGGAACCTGGTTTCGATGGTGCTCCATGGGTCTTCCGTCATTTGTTTGATAGAAAGGCTCATTTTGCGTGTTTCCTTATCAAGTGTAACCACTTTTGCTTCGTGTTCGTCGCCTAATTTGAAGAACTCTTTAGCGTTGATAGGCGTGTTAGCCCATGTAATTTCACTTACGTGAACAAGGCCTTCAACACCTGGCATGATTTCGAGGAAAGCACCGTAGTCTTCAATGTTCACTACTTTACCTTTTACGATTTCACCTTCTTTCAGGTTTTCAGCCAAAGTATCCCATGGGTGAGGAGTGAGTTGTTTTAAACCGAGGCTGATACGTTTTTTATCATCATCGAAATCCAACACCACAACATTCAGTTTCTGGTCCATCTTCAATACTTCAGAAGGATGGTTGATACGTCCCCATGAAATATCAGTGATGTATAACAATCCATCTAAGCCGCCCAAATCAAGGAACGCACCAAAATCGGTAATGTTCTTGATGGTACCTTCCAGTACCTGGCCTTTTTCAAGTTTACCAATGATCTCAGCCCTTTGAGCTTCAATATCACTTTCGATAAGCGCTTTGTGAGATACCACCGCATTTTTAATGGCTTCGTTGATCTTCACCACTTTAAATTCCATTGTTTTACCAACGAACTGGTCGTAGTCGGTTACAGGCTTAACATCAATCTGTGAACCAGGAAGGAAGGTCTCCATTCCAAATACGTCAACGATCAAGCCGCCTTTTGTTTTGCTGGTAACCAAACCAGTAACAATTTCACCGGTTTTATTTACCTCAACGATCCTTTCCCATGCCCTGGTAATACGTGCAGATTTACGGCTCAGGTTAAGGTTTCCTTCCCTGTCTTCTTTTTCTACCACCATTACTTCAATCACATCGCCCACTTTCACGCCCCCGGGGATATCCCTGAATTCGTTTAATGAAATTAGGCCATCGCTTTTGAAGCCAATGTTTACCACAGCATCCGTTTTGGTGAGTGATTCTACAGTCGCCTGGATCATTTCACCATCATTGATTTGTTTGAATGTGTTGTCATAAACTGAATCGTACTTTGCTTTTTCTTCTGCAGTATAAGCAACTACATTGCGTTTATCACGGCTCCAGTCGAAATCATCATGCGCTGTTTCGATTTGTTGTGGAGCAGCTTTTGGTGTTTCCACCACCGCTTCAACAGGTTCATTTGTTGTCGCAGTAGCTTCGGCTGCATCGGCAGCGATCGGCTCCTGTTCTTCTGCGTTTAATTGTTTGATAATATAGAATGACATAAAATTTACCCCGGTTTTTTAACGGGGCAGCAAAGGTAGGTTTTTTTGCATAAAATCCCATGAAAACCGCATGGATACTGAAAAATTGCCCGTTTTACAACAATAAAAAAGAGCCACCTAAGGGTGGCTCTTTTTGTATAATGAGCTAACGTATTAGAATACAATGACTCTTTCAGACTGCAGCCTGTTTCCGGCAGCATCTACGAGATCAATGAAGTATACGCCTTTTCCGAAACTGCTAAGGTCTACGTCCATACGGCCATATCCAGCAACAGTGTAAGCATTGCGGTATACTCTTGCCCCTTTGCTATCATAAATATTGATAGAGCGTGGGTTAGAAACACCTACTTCTTTGTCGTAGAACCTAACCTGGAATATACCATTGTTGGGGTTAGGATAAATGAACAGGGTGGTGTTCTGTGCCTCATCGATACGAACATGATTGCTTTCGGCTGAACCACAAGCATTTGCATCAGTTACGATCACTGAATATTCCCCAATTCCATCTACATCTGCTGTATAGGTAGAACTGGTTGCTCCCGCAATAAGGTTTCCGTTGAGGAACCACTGGAAGGTATTACCGCCACTGCCCGAACTCACGGTTGCAGTAAGTACTGTGCGGATACCAGGATGTATGCTGGTGAACGGTGCTGCGGCAATGGTTACACTTGGGTTTGGAGCTACTGAAAGCGTAGCTGCCGTTGTATTGGCAACACTGCTACATGCAGTTACTTCCATTACCAGGCGGTACCTGTTATTATTCAGTGAAGTAGTAGCTCCAGTGATAGTAAGTGTATTGGTAGTAACGCCACTGTAAACGGTTCCGTTAGAAAGATCAGTATAAGTAGCTCCACCATCGGTGCTTACCTGCCATTGGTATTCGATCGGATTGCCTGAAGTAGCATCTGCAGTAAACGTCACGCTTCCACCTTCACAAACGGTAGCATTGGCTGGTGAAGAAACTGCCCCGATTGGGTTGGCCACTGTAACAGGAATAGTGAGTGGGTCTGAAGTACATACAGCTGTTTGTACAACTACCTGGTAGTTGGTAGAAGTTGTTGGAGCCGCATATACAGTATTTACTGAAGTACCGGTATAAGGAGTGGTTAAGCTGGCATCTGTATACAGGTTGGTAGTAGGAGACCAGGTACCAGTTGCCAATGTGGGGGCAACATAGGTAATATTAATTTCCCATGCAGTGAGTGTACCTAAATCAGCAGGGCCACCATCTGCAAGTGCCAATGTCCAAACGCCGTTTGGCACAGACAACAGGGCTGCAAAGTTGGCTGCATTTGATACGAAACCGGCAGGGTTTTGAACAGTTGGGCCCGTAATGGTTCCATTGATGGCATCTGCACGGAAGGTACCGGTAATTGGTTGAGTAGTTACCGTTCCTAAAGCAGTCGTGCCGGCAGAACTGATCACTGTATTTACAAATCCTGTATTAGGATATGTTCCTGCCTGGCTGGCGGTACCTGTAAGGTATTTGTCAAGTGCCAGGATGCTTCCATTAGGAGCCCTCAGGTTCAACAGCATATCTCCGCAATAAGTATGCGTAAGGCTAAAGCGAACATTGATGTTTGTGATATTGGCACCAGCAGGGATACCGGCTACTGTTAAGTCGGTACTTACACCGTTTTCAGTATTATCAGGTATAGAAAGGCTGATAGCGCCAGAAGAAACCGTTACGGTAGTGGGTGCAGCAGCAGTATTGGTGATTGATAACTGCTGAGAAGAACCGTTGCAAATGGTTGCACTTGTTACGTTGGTAGTTGCTACTAGTGGGGTAACCGTAAGTGTTGCAAAATCTGTACGGTCGGTAGCAGTACATGATCCGGTAAATACCACCCTGTACTGATATCCGTTCATAGAAGACAATGCTTCTGTGATGGTAAGTGTATTGGTTGTAGCGCCGCTGAACATAGTGTTGTTCACTACATCGGTCCATGGAGCAGCAGCACTGGTCCTTTGTTGCCATTGGTAAGCAGGGTATGAACCGTTCAAAACAACGCTGAAAGTGGTATTTCCACCGCAAACGATCGTTCTGTCTATTGGTTGAGTTCCCACTGTAACTGGTACGCAAGGGGTAATATCTACCAGGTAGTCTTCGGTTTCACCCCATGCATAACCACCACAAGGAACGATATTGCCGGGCGTACCTGTTTCTACAGTAACAACCCTCATCCTGGTGGTGCCTGAAGGCGCAGAAGCAGGGATTAAAACATTCGCAGATTCTGTATGAGGGCCAGGCGTTCCTACCGCTGAAACATATAATTTTTCAGCAGCTTCAAAGGCGCCATTTTGGTTAAGGTCTATCCACATAGCCGTGCTGTTGGTAAAGTTGCCACCGCAGGTTCCGATTCTTACCGAGAATGGGTTAGTACCACCCGAAACCAGGTTTGCTGGTGCTGGGATTCCTGTACCGTTGGTATAGTTTGAATACCTGTTTTGTACAGAAAGTGCGCCGGGAGCAATGGTGCTGCAATCTGAACTATTATTCAAATCGCCGATGGTAACATTGAAGATATCTTCATCATCAATGCTATTGGCCGATGAATTGCAATAGCATGAAGTTGCAGGCGACATGGGAACAAGTACTGAAGTAGATGAACCGGTATTTCCAGAACAAGTCACATTCAGCCTGTAATAGGTAGAAGCTACCTGGTTCACTGTAAGCGTTGCTGTTGTAGCACCTGCAATATTGGTCCAGGTAGTATTATCTGGTGATGACTGCCATTGGTAAGTGACACCAGAACCCGGGGTATTGTTTTGTACAGAAAGGTTGAAGTTAATTCCCGGGCAAACATCTGTTGCAGATGAAATGGTGTTTCCGGGAGCAGGTGTACCGGTACATGGAGGAGGGAAAGTGGTATACACTGCATCGTCTATACCGATGAAGTCTGAATTATTTCCCAATGGGCCACCGTCTGTTACATAATAACGGAAAGCGATACGGCCGGTTACAGGGGTGGGTATACCAGTGATATTGATGGTATACTGCGTCCATACGTCGGGGTAAGTACCTACGGTTAAACCCGGATTGATTTCAAGTAATTGAGTAGTAAAATCGCCTACACTGGCACTGGTAGTCCCTACATTGGTGCTGTTGCCATTGGTGCTCAGGCGAACCTGCAGGTTATCGGGGAAATTGCTTCCCGTACCACGGGTGTAGAACTTAAATACATCACCATTGGTGAGTGTGATAGCAGGAGAGAACAACCAGTTGCTGATGGTTCCTGTACCGGCCGTGTTTTGAAAATTGGCGAAAATATACGAATTGGGTACCCCACTAAAAGAAGGGAATACAAGAGGGTTACCCTGGCCCCATGCAGTTGTACCAATGGGTTCACTGTTGTTTTGGGATGCCCATCCGGCAGGAAGTGGAACCACAGTATTAAACCCTTCGTTGAAAAGGTCAACCTGTGCAAAAGTTGGTCGGGCCATCGTCATCAATGCAATCAGCATGGTGAAGATTCCTGCCCAGCGAAAACCAGCATTTGAGCGTGTAGATTTTGCTTGCATAATAGAAAATTTGTGTTTAAGATGGATTCGAATAACCAGGCAAGCACCTGCCTGGCAGAATTGTGCTGTAAATTTAATCTTTTGTTAATTGTGAGCAAATATCTTTTAAAATTGTGAGGTTACAAGCAGCGTTTTGCTAAACGAAATAAAAAAGCCCCGGTAAATGAATTACCGGGGCTTTTTATATTAGAAGCTGTATTGATTAGAATACAATCACCCTTTCTGTCTGCAGCCTGTTACCGGCGGCATCCACGAGGTCGATGAAATAAACTCCTTTTCCATAGCTAGACAGGTCAACGTCCATGCGCTGGAATCCTGAAACGCTGAAGTTCTGCCTGTAAACCCTGGCGCCTTTGCTATCATAGATAACGAGGGCACGTGGGTTGGCAACACCATTCTCTTTGTCGTAGAACCTAACCTGGAACACGCCATTGTTAGGGTTAGGATAGATGAATAGTTTGGTATTTAAGGAATCCGTGATCGTAATATGGTCATTTGAAACAGCGCCACAAGCATTGGCGTCGGAAACGGCCAAAGTATATTCACCCAATCCATCAATATCTACCAGGTGCGTAGCTGAAGTAGCTCCAGGAATTGCTGTGCCATTCAGGAACCACTGGTATGTAGTTCCAGTTCCTGCTGGTGTTACTGTAGCAGTAAGGGTGGTTTGTAAACCTGGGAACAGGCTTGTAAACGGTGAAGCACTGATGTGTGCAACCGGGTTTGCACTTACAGAAAGGCTTGCAGCATTTGAAGTAGCTGCACTTGAACAAGCCGCAACGGCAAGATTTGCACGGTACAAATTACCATTCAATGAAGGAGTAGCTCCTGTGATGGTAAGTGTATTGGTGGTAGCACCACTGTAAACACCGCCATTGCTAACGTTGGTATAGCTAACACCACCGTCGGTGCTCACCTGCCATTGGTAAACAATTGGGTTGCCTGCAGCTGCATCAACAGTGAAATCAACAGAACCGCCTTCGCAAACATTGGCATTTGCTGGCTGTGTGAGGGTTCCAATTGGATTGGCAACGGTAATAGGTATTACTAGTGCACTAGAAGTACAAAGCGGCGTTTGAACTACAACTGTATAGTCAGTTGAAGTGGTAGGCGCAGCGTAAACAGTATTAACTGCAGTACCTGTATAAGCAGTGGTTAAACCGGCATCAGTGAACAATCCTGTAGAAGGCGTCCAGGTTCCGGTGGCTGGTACTGGTAAAGTATATGTAATAGAAATTGACCAGCTGGTAAGTGTTCCTTCGTCACCACCTGCAAAGTCGGCCATAGCTAACTTCCAGTCGCCGTTGAGGTTGGTGAACAGGCCTGGCCAATCGGTCACCGTTTGCACGTTACCGGTTGGACCATAAGTAGCACGTTTTTCTGCAGCGTAAACGCCTGTACGTGGAGCTGCTGCACCACTGATTGGCGTAACAGAAGTTGAACTGATAACAGTATTGGTGAAATTGTCGGTTCCGTTGCCACCTGTTCCGTTGTTAAGTGAACCCACCAGGTTAAGGTTTTGGTTGTTTGGAGCAAT
>JBPOHG010000072.1:0-6104 GCA_052035835.1 Bacteroidota bacterium
AAATACAGTGCTGCCAACCGGTTATTATTGCAGGCAGAGCAGGGTATACGGACTGTTATTTTTGTTGTGGAAGACAATGGGGTTGGCTTTGATGGCAGCCTTACGTCAAAAGGCAATGGTTTGCGGAATATGCAGCAAAGGGCCGAAGCCATCGGGGCCGGCTATTCATTAACGTCCCAACAGGGTATTGGTACACGTATCTGCTTCGAGCTTGCCATACCCCAATGAGGTATACCCATTCTTACATAAATTGTTTAATTTTTAGCGGCCAGTTTAATCATGAAATTCGTTTGTTGTATCATCATATCAATGATCTTCCTGCTTATAGATTTGGCCGCACAAACTAATCTGTCGCCCAAAAAAGTAATTGCGCCCCTTATTATTGTGCGTGAGCGGTCAACCATAGATTCCCTTAATAACCTTGCCGATACTTTGTGTTTACGGAAAGATGAAAAAGGGCGTCAACTTGCAAAACTGGCTTTGCAAAAGAGCCTTCAGGTTCAATACGCAGCAGGAGCAGGGGATGCTTACCACAACCTCGGACTGATGCACTTCAGGCGCAACAATGATTCGGCACTTTATTATTTCAGGGCATCTGTGAAGAACTATCAACGGGAATATCCGGGGTTCGAAAAAATGGCATTTGCTATCAACAATTTATCCCGCACTTTTCATGAGCAGTTGTTATTCGACTCTGCTCTTATCCATGCCCAAAAAGCAATGGCTTTTGTAAATAAGGCCCAAGCAGGAGATCATACAGTAAAAAAGAAATGGCAGATGTATACTTTGGGGGCCATGGCAAATGCATATGCCGGTCAATCCCGATACGACAGCGCCAATGCAGCTTACCTGAATGCCATCCGAATTGCAGAAGAACTCGGGCAAAAGCGAATGTTGGAAGTTTATTTCAAGGGTTTATCGGGTATTCAGTCAGAATTGCGGAATTATGAGCAGGCAGCCAGCTATGCAAGGAAAGCCATTTCATTTATAGAAAATGATAACAGGGCATTGTCTATTTCTTTGGCAAACCTGGCGGTAACGTATAGCCGCTTACAGGAATATACCCTGGCCGATGTATTGGCCGACAGTAGCCTTTCGGTTGGCAGGAGGAGCAATGTATGGAATTCTGTTGGGCGCAATTATGCAACGTTGGGATATACCCGCATGCAGTTAAAACAGTACCATCAGGCATTGGATTTATTTAAGGAGGGGATGAAACTGGCAACAGAACATCATAACAGCCGGCATAGCATCAGTTTGTTGCATGTGAGGATGGGCGAGGCATATGAGCGTATGGATAGCCTGTTGGCATCTAAACTGCAATACAGGCAGGCGCTGGAAGTTGCTTCGGGTGACCCAGAAACTACGAGTGATGTTTACCTGGCACTCTCCAGGATTGCTTTCAGGGAAAATAAAGTAGACAGTGCGTATTTGTTGTTGAAAAAGTACAGCGATTACAGGGATACTGTATTTACGGCTGAAAAACTAAAGTCAATAACGGAATTGAATACACGCTATCAGACCGAGAAAAAAGACCAGCAGCTTTTACTCATGTTGAAAGAAAAGGAACTAAGCCAATCTCTGCTGCAAACACAATCAGAAGAGATGGCCAGGGCCCTGGCTGAGAAGCAACAGCAGGATTTGCAGATTGCCAATTTTGAACTGGCCACAGATAAACAGGAACAATTGCTGAGGATCCAACAACTTGATATTGAAAACAACCGGGTAAGCAGGCAGGAGCAACAGATGAAACTGGAAAACGCGGCGAAAACGCTCGACCTTGAAAAAAAGGAAAAAGAACTGGCGGAAGCGGCTTTGCATGAACAACGTAACTGGTTTGTATTTCTTATGGCTGGTTTGTTGTTGGTGGCGGCGTTGCTTTACCTGTTGTTTAATAAATACCGCTTGCAAAAGAAGATTCAGAACCAGCAGGCTTTATTAAAACAACGCGAAATAATTAGCCGTGAATTGCATGATGAATTGGGTGCCACACTCAGCGGAATTGCTATGTACAGCCATTTGGCAAAGGAGCAAATGCAACAACATAGCATACCTGCCATAACAGGTTCACTCAATATCATTCAGCAAAATGCCGGTGAAATGGTAAATAAACTCAACGATATCGTATGGTTGTTGAATCCCGGTAATGATAATCTCCGGCAATTATTGCAGCGCCTCGAAGATTATGCAGTTCAAATGGCCCCTGTTAAAGGAATTAAAGTTCAATCGAATGTACATGAATATCAAAGTGCCATTGAGCTTCCGGTAGAAACAAGGCGCAATCTCTATTTATTGTTTAAAGAAGCCATTAACAATGCTGTTAAATACAGTAGGGCTTCTGTTTTGCAACTTTATATTGAAGAAAAGGCGGGTGCCATAAGTATGCGTGTAGAGGATAATGGAATTGGATTTGAAACACATGAAGTGAAAAACGGAAATGGTTTGAAGAATATGGAATTCAGGGCCCGGGCAATGGGGGCTGTTTTCAACATTGCATCAAAAAAAGGGGCTGGTACCTGCATCAGTATTCAACTGGCAATACCCCAGTGAGGTATAGGATATTCTATTTCATTTTCGTACATTAATCCCTGTTAAGAAATAATATAGTTAATCAGGCCAAGCGCATCGTGAACAGAGCATCAACGACTGGTATAAGCAATATGTTACTCCCTATCTGCCGCCTTTTGGCATTGATTTGTTTGTTCAGTAATGCCACGACTGCTCAATCTATTCCATTTATTGAAATAAGAAGCAAAGACGCTGTATTGCAGGTTGGCAAATTCTTTGCACATCGCGAAGGGGAGGGTTTTGAGTTGTACAATTCAAACAAAGCTTCATGGCAAAGCCCGGGTAAGGATGCCTATTGGTTGTCTCCCGACCGGAAACACTGGATGTACAGTGAAGTGAAAAATGCAAGTGGGCGGGCCCATACGTATAAATTATTCATCAACAATGTACAGGCGGGAATTTGCCATTTGTATATTGTAAGGAATGCTGGTATAGATTCTTCGCAGCTTACCGGAAGCCTTGTTCCGTTACAACAGCGGGCTTCTAACGACAGGCTTTTATCTTTCATATTTGAGTTGCAGCCCGGCGAAACAATATCCTTATATATTAGCCACTTTCGAAAAGGGATAGGGATTACAGTAACCCCTGAAGTATACCGCTTGCCAGCTCATCCGCCCGTGTGGCCCGAGTATATTCTTATAGTTGTACTTACGATCCTTCTATTGATATCTTTGGCTTCCTTGTTTGTAATGGTATACTTTCCTGCACTGGAGGTTTTTTTGTTTTTTCTTTATGTTGTTACAGGCATTTTGTATGTATTGGCGGCTACCGGGTTTGGAGCCATGTATGTGTGGACAGGGTTTCCTGCTCTTGAAGAAAATGCAGCTGTTTTTTTTGGAGCGGCAAGTACCTCATCTTTGCTTTTATTCAGTGCAGTTGCGCTTAAACTAAAAAAACAAGCCAGGATTCTTTTCTACCTTTGTTTATTGGCCAGCATCATCTATTTAGCTTCCGGCGTATGTGGGTTTATGTATTACAAGGGTGAAATGCAATTGGTTGCTTATAAAGGTTTCATGGTTCTGCCATATCTGTTGACCTTGTTCACCTTTCTTTTCATGCTTTTATATACATTGATCAAAGGCATCAAAAGGCAGCGGCCATTGTTGTGGTTTACAGCCATATTCTTCTCTTTTTTCTGTATGGCCATTTTTCTAACATTATTGGAACTGGGGGTTCTGCCTTTCAACTTCCGCACCCACCCACTCATTTTAGCCTTTGGTGCATTGCCTCAAATCATCCTTGCTTTTTTGTTTTTATTGTATAAAGTACTAAGTATGCTAAAAAAGCATGCCTCTGCATTGGAAAAGGAAAAGCAACTGGCAGCGGAAGTGGTATTACAGGAGCGGCTTCGCATCAGCGAAGAGTTGCATGATGAAGTTGGCGCCACTCTCAGTGGAATAGCCATGTATAGCCATTTGGCGAAAGAACAGTTACAACAGGAAAGCAAGGCTGCCATTAACGGGTCGCTCAATATTATTCAGCAAAATGCTGGCGACATGGTAAATAAGCTCAATGATATCGTATGGCTGATCAATCCCGGCAATGACAACCTTCAGCAACTATTACAGCGACTCGAAGATTATGCTGTTCAAATGGCCGCTGTTAAAAATATCAGGGTGAAATCAAATATCAACGGCCACCATATTAAGACAATATTGCCTGCAGAGACGAGGCGGAATATTTACCTGCTCTTTAAAGAAGCTATTAATAATGCTGTAAAATATAGCCAGGCTGGTTTATTTGAATTTAGTGTCTCCGAAGAAAATTCGAACATTCGTTTATCCTTTTCCGACAATGGCACAGGTTTCCTAACAAGTGAAGTGAAGATGGGTAACGGGCTAGTTAACATGGCTAACAGGGCAAAAGAAATCAATGCAATATTGCAATACTCTAGCATCCCGGCGAAAGGTACATCCGTACATTTAATTTTACCCCAAAGTGGTATTGATAAATCAGTTTAAAATGCACAACTTTATGTTAGTATGGAGATACGTGTAGCAATATTTGAAGACAATAAGCTGGTTAGAGAAGCCCTGGAAACTATTTTGAATGGTACCTCCGGCTTTAATTGTGCCGGTGCATTTGGTGATGGAACCAGTTGCGTTGATAAAATCAGAAAAGCCAATCCCGATGTGGTATTGATGGATATCGAAATGCCTGGTCCGGATGGGATAGAAGTAACCCGGCAGCTCAGCAAAGAATTTCCTGATATTAAAATCGTCATTCAAACGGTTTTCAACGACAGCGAAAAAATCTTTCATGCATTATGTGCAGGCGCATCCGGTTATATATTAAAAAATGACCCTCCCGGAAAATATCTTGAAGCAGTATCAGAAGTATACAACGGTGGAGCAGCGATGAATGTTAGCGTGGCCAAAAAAGTGGTATCCTATTTTAACGCCAGCCAATTCGTAATGCCAGTTTCGGGACAGGAAGATGAAGGGCTGAGTGCGAGAGAACAGGAAATCCTGCAATTGATGACAGAGGGGCTCGACTTCAGGATGATAGCCGAAAGGATGTTCATCAGTTATGATACTGTTCGCACACACGTGAAGCATATATATAAGAAACTCCATGTTAATAGTAAAGCTGCAGCATTGCAGAAAGCCGCACATTTGGATGTAATGTCGAAGTTGAAGTAACATTGATCTGGAAGCATATATTTTCTCAGTTATTCATACAAGAGTAGTCAACTATACTTTAATAATATGGCCAGGGATACTTAGGTTGTTGGTGATGCTGCAAAAGTGTATATCTGCACCCTGGGTATGAGTGAAAAAGGGAAAAGATTGATCATGCAACCTGAGAGATTTTTTCACTGATGACCATCCATTCATTGATGTAACCCGCAATACCATTGTTCGCGACTGGAAGTTTTCATAAGACAATGGATGATACTGAGCTGATCTTTTGCATCAGGATGCTGGAAGAGGACATGGGCAATAAGGCCGATTCCTACCCCTTTTTTCACCCAATGAGGTATTTACATTCCCTGCAATACTGGATAGCTTCGATAAAAAGTTATCAGTATGTATGGCCGCATGACTCAATTGTTTCATTTGCTAAGTCATTCAGTCCCTATCAGGCTGGCATGTATGGTATTCGTTTTTGGATGTTTTACTTCAAATTCGTTTGCAGTAATCCGTTATGTTAAAACAGGTAGCGCAGGTACAGCGCCCTATACCAGTTGGGCTACCGCCAGCAACGATTTGCAGGCGGTGATTAATGCATGCAGTGCAGGCGATGAAATATGGATAGCAGCAGGAACGTATAAGCCTAACCGAAGAGCGGATGCATTAACGGTGATTACTGCTACCAACAGGAACAATGCATTTGTTTTAAAATCGGGTGTTAAAATTTATGGAGGGTTTACCGGTTTAGAAACCTTATTGAGCCAACGAAATGTCACCGCAAATGTAGTTACCCTCAGCGGTGATATAGGAACAGTGGGACTGGATACCGACAATTGTTATCATGTAGTGATCAGTGCCGGTAATAACAATGCCACCCGGTTAGATGGTGTGCAGGTGGTGCTT
>JBPOHG010000048.1:0-13248 GCA_052035835.1 Bacteroidota bacterium
AAAACTCAAACAAACACAGGCAAAACTGGCAGGAGCCGGTGGCCGTGGCAAGAGCCTGAAAGCAAAATACCGCAAAGCCAAGCGAGAAGAAATGGCCGAGCAAATGGGAGAAGGCAATGGCGAAAGCAACAAGCTGCAGGTAACAGAATTTATTTCTGTGAGTGAACTGGCCAACCTGATGGAAGTAAGTTTTGCTGATGTGATCAGCAAATGTATGAGCCTCGGTATCATGGTGTCTATCAACCAGCGGCTGGAGGCAGATGTGATTGAATTGGTGGCCAGTGAATTTAATTTTGAAGTAGAATTTATTGGGGTAGATGATGCCGCTGAACTGGAGGAAGATGAAGTAGAAGATAACCCCGAGAGTTTACAACCAAGGGCACCGATCGTTACCATCATGGGCCACGTTGACCATGGTAAAACATCGTTGCTCGATTATATCCGCAATACCAATGTAATTGCCGGTGAAGCGGGTGGTATCACCCAGCATATCGGGGCATATGAAGTAACGCTGCCCGATGGCAGGGCCATTACTTTCCTTGATACCCCTGGTCACGAAGCATTTACGGCTATGCGTGCCCGTGGTGCCAAGGTAACAGATATTGCAGTGATCGTAGTGGCAGCAGATGATGCTGTGATGCCTCAAACAAAAGAAGCCATTTCGCATGCCCAGGCTGCAAGTGTACCCATGATTTTTGCCATCAATAAGATTGATAAGGATGGGGCAAACCCAGAGAAAATCAAAGAACAGCTGGCTTCTATGAATATTTTAGTGGAGAGCTGGGGAGGAAAATACCAGAGCCAGGAAATCAGCGCCAAGAAAGGATTGAATGTAGAATTGCTGCTCGAAAAAATCCTGCTCGAAACAGATATACTTGAACTAAAAGCCAACCCCGACAGGCAGGCTTCGGGAACGATAATAGAAGCTTCGCTCGATAAAGGGCGTGGTTATGTGGCTACCATCCTTGTACAGAACGGAACATTGCACCAGGGCGATATGATCGTTTCGGGCCAGTATTTCGGAAAGGTAAAAGCTATGTACAATGAGCGTAATCAGCGAATTGATGTAGCGCCTCCTTCAACACCTGTATTGATTCTTGGTTTGAACGGTGCACCACAGGCCGGTGAAACATTTAAAGTGTTTGAAGACGAAGCAGATGCAAGGGAAACAGCTTATAAACGCGGGCAAATCCTGCGTGAGCAGGGTATCCGTGCCAAGAAACATATTACCCTCGATGAAATTGGCCGCAGGCTTGCACTTGGAAACTTTAAAGAGTTGAATGTAATCATCAAAGGTGATGTGGATGGCTCGGTGGAAGCGTTGAGTGATTCATTGCAGAAATTAAGTACAGAAGAAATTGTGGTAAAAGTGATCCACAAAGCGGTGGGTGCAATTACAGAAAGCGACGTCACACTTGCCAACGCATCGGATGCTATTATCATCGGCTTTAATGTAAGGCCAAGTATGCAGGCAGCCAGGCTGGCAGAGAATGAGTCGATTGAAATTAAATTGTACTCCATCATTTATAACGCCATCGAAGAAATCCGCAGTGCGATGGAAGGGATGCTTGAACCTACAGTGGAGGAAAAAATCCTTGCCAATGTTGAAATCAAAGAAACCTACCGCTTCGATAAAGCTACAGTGGCTGGTTGCCAGGTACTCGATGGCAAGATTGCACGCAACAACAGGATCAGGCTGGTTCGCGATGGCATCGTGATCTTTACCGGTGAGTTGGCAAGCCTGAAGCGTTTCCGCGACGATGCCAAAGAAGTTACTTCCGGTATGGAATGCGGATTGGTAATCAGGAATTACAATGATATCAAAGTTGGAGATATTGTTGAAGCATTTGAAGAAGTTGAAGTTAAACGTACACTCTAAGGGTGTAAGCATATGAAATTGTAGGGGTTTATTCCCCTACAATTTTTTGTTAAATGAATTTTCACAAAACTGTGTAACGCCTTTCAGGGCTTACTTTTGACAGATCGGGCCTGGTCCCTTATCATCATGAACAGAATTATACTTTCCCTCGCTATTTTAATTTTGGGTTCTTTTACGTCAGTATTTGCACAACCTAAAAAACTGGTTGCCGACAAAATCATTGCTGTGGTTGGAAACAAAATTGTTTTGAAAAGTGATATTGATAACAGCCTGATTGATATGCAGCGCCAGGGAATTGAATTGCCTCCTGATGCCAGGTGCCTCAGCCTCGAACAGGCAATGGGCATCAAAGCGCTGGTATTGCAGGCCGAAAAAGATTCAATTCCGGTAACCGATGAAGAAGTGGAAGCAGAAATTGATAACCAGATCCGCTTCTTTATCAGCCAGTATGGTTCTAAAGATGAAGTAGAAAGGGTTGCAGGTAAGTCCTTGTATCAATTAAAAGAAGATTTTAAAGAAGGGTTCCGCGACCGTAAACTTGCATCGGCCATGCGCAATAAAATTGTAGATGGCATTAAGATTACCCCAAATGAAGTAAAAGCGTATTTCGAGAAAATCCCCAAAGACAGCCTGGCGTTTTATGAAACTGAAGTAGAAATTGGGCAAATTGTTTCATACCCTAAAGCCAGCCGCGACGCTGAAGATTATTGTAAAGAGCAATTGCTCGATTATAAAAAACAGATTGAGTCGGGCAAAAAGGATTTTGCCACTGTGGCTTCTATTTATACAGACGACCCGGGAAGTAAAGACCGTGGTGGAATGTATGAAGTGAACCGTAACCAAAAAGACCTCGACCCCACCTGGCTGTCAAAAGCATTCACCTTAAAAGAAGGGCAGGTATCCAATCCTTTTAAAACAAGATTCGGTTACCATATCATTCAGCTCGTGAGCCGTGCAGGTGACGACGCTGTAGTGAGGCATATTTTAAAAATCCCGCAGGTAACCCAGGTAGAGATGAAAGAAGGGTTTGAAAAAATGGATTCTGTAAGGGCAAAACTGATTGCTGGCACGATTGATTTTGGTACAGCCGTAAACAAATACAGTGATGATGAGGCCAGTAAATTTACAGCAGGTATGCTGCAGGGCAGGGATGGTACTTTTTTAACCATCGACCAACTGGATAAGGATATGGTAGTACTGATGAAGAGCTTGAAAGTTGGCGAGTATTCGCAACCGGTAGAATATACAGATGAGCGAGGTAAGAAGGCTGTTCGCATCGTGTATTTAAAAACCAAGACCGAACCACACAGGGAAAACCTGAAAGACGATTATAATAAAATTGCCAATCGGGCAATAGAACAAAAAAAAGAAGAAGCGCTCGAAAAATGGTTTGATAGCAGGATCAAAACTTATTATATCATGATTGATGATGAATACAAGGCATGTGCCCCCCTTCAAAAATGGGTAGAAGCTTCTAATATTACCGGTAAACGATAAGCCAGTAGCATCATCAATACTCCAATATTTAATTTATTACTGGTAGCCCCGGGATGACCGGGCGGAAGTTCCCCGTTTATAATTTATCTTTACTACTCACCCGTATTAGATCATTTTGATAGAGAAAAAAAAGGCAGTAGGGCAGGAAGAGAATGCCATTCTTGTTGGCCTGGTGCAAAAAGAGCAAACGGAGCAACAGGTAAATGAATACCTGGATGAACTGGCATTCCTTGCCGAAACAGCTGGTGCCAGGACAGTGAAGCGCTTTACCCAAAAACTGCCTCATCCCGATAGTAAAACGTTTCTTGGAAAAGGTAAACTGGAAGAGATCAAAAATTTTATTGCCCTGAAAGGAAATATTGGCATTGTTATTTTTGATGATGAACTAACAGGTTCCCAGATCATTAACATAGAAAAATTGCTGGGTATAAAAACGATCGACAGGAGCGACCTTATCCTCGATATTTTTGCCAGCAGGGCTAAAACAGCGCAGGCTAAAACCCAGGTGGAGCTGGCCCAATACCAGTATATCCTCCCCCGCCTGAAAGGAATGTGGAAGCACCTGGAAAGACAGGGCGGCGGCGTAGGTACCAGGGGGCCGGGCGAAACAGAAATTGAAACAGACCGCCGTATTGTGAAAGACAAAATTGCTTTATTACGCAAACGGTTATCCGAAATTGACAAGCAATCATTTACCCAGCGAAAGGAACGTGGGGAATTTATCCGGGTTGCCCTGGTTGGATATACCAATGTTGGCAAATCAACATTGATGAATGTGCTCAGTAAAAGCGAAGTATTTGCCGAGAACAAATTGTTTGCTACACTTGATACAACAACCCGTAAAGTCGTTTTTGAACAAACGCCTTTTTTATTGAGCGATACCGTTGGGTTTATCCGTAAACTTCCCCACCACCTGGTAGAGAGTTTTAAAAGTACGCTGGATGAAGTGCGGGAAGCTGATATCCTGTTACATGTTGTTGATATTTCACATCCGCATTATGAAGAGCAATTGGCCGTGGTAAATAAAACACTTGCAGAACTTGGTTCGGCAGAAAAACCCACGATCACCATTTTCAATAAAATGGATAAGTATGAAGCAGAAGCATTTGATGAATGGCTGGAACCGGAAGTGAAAGCAGATATCCTGCGGGAACTGAAAGAAAGATGGCAGCAGGAAACCAGGGGCAATTGTGTGTTTGTATCGGCTACGGAACGAATGAACCTGGATGGCTTGCGCCAAACCATTTTAAATAAAGTGAGGGATATGTACCAGGTACGGTATCCTTATAAGGCTGAGTATTTCTATTAATCATGATGGAAAAAAAATACCAGTGGTACCGGGTGGCTTCCGGCCGGGAAGAAATCAACTGGGGTGCCGATGGATTGGCAGAATTGGAGGCAGGGGCAAAAAAAGTGTGCATGGCCAGGCATGGGGAGCAACTGTTTGCCTGTGCAGCCAGGTGCCCGCATGCAGGGGGGATAATGGCAAATGGCTATATAGATCCGATGGGTAATATAGTTTGTCCACTTCACCGCTATAAATTTAGCCTTTCGAAGGGTAGAAATGTGACCGGGGAGGGCTATTACCTCAAAACGTTTCCTGTAGAAGAACGGGAAGACGGTATTTATGTGGGAATTGAGGAGCAGAATTTCTTTAACTGGTTGAAATAGTTTGCATAATTTTTTCGGGGAAAAGTAAAAACCCTTATTTTTGCCCTCCCAAATCCAGTGATGGAAGGGTACACTCCTCCTTAGCTCAGTTGGTTAGAGCATCTGACTGTTAATCAGAGGGTCGTTGGTTCAAGTCCAACAGGGGGAGCGAAAATTAAGCACTTATGCACAAAATTTGCATAAGTGTTTTTTTTTATAATAAATTAATAAATGCATCATGCGTAACCAGAAAACATACTTCTTCCCTTTATGATTTTAAAACTACTTACCGTAGCCGCCCTTGCCAGCTTTGAAATTTATGCCGCCATTCCCGCCGGTTTTGCTTTTGGTTTATCGCCATGGCTGATATTTTTTTCCAGCGTTACAGGCGGATTGGCAGGTGTTTTTATTGCAGGTTTCCTGGGTGATAAAATACGGGCATGGTTGCATAGGAAGAAACCAGCGAAACCCGAAACCGAAAAACATCCGATGATCGTAAAATTGTGGAATAAGTATGGGATCATTGGGCTTGGCTTTTTAGGGACATTGTCTGTAGGGGCACCCATCAGTATTGCTGTTGGGGTTGGGTTGAGGGCAAATTTCAAAAAACTGCTTACCTGGTGTTGTATTGGAGTGGTAGTTCGTTGTATATTGTTTACGCTGATTGGGCATTATGGCGTGCAGTTGTTTTAACAGCGATTGATATTGTTCACTATTATTCAATTCTTCAAACTAATATATGTCATCGGTCAAAAAAATTGCACATGAATGGTTTGAAGCTTTCAATGAGCATGACATTGAAAAGCTGTTGAACCTTTACAACGATGATGCAGCGCATTATAGCCCCAAATTAAAAGTACGCCACCCCCATACCAATGGCTACATAAAAGGAAAATCCGCTTTAAGGGAATGGTGGGCTGATGCATTTAAACGCCTACCCCAATTGCATTATGAATTATTGCAATTGACTGTTGAAGATGAGCGGGTTTTTATGGAATACATTCGGCAAACCCCTGGTGAAGACGATTTGCAGGTAGGTGAAGTTTTGATTATTCAAAACAAAAAAATCATATCATCCAGGGTGTATCATTCCTAACGATTTTTTTCTGTTTGTAAAAAGGTAATATTTGGGAATGGTATGATTTCCTATTTTTATAAAAAACTAATATGAAGAAGAACGCTTTATTTATTTTTTCCAAAGGCCGCGTGGCTGCTATTGATAAAAAGAACGGAGATATCATTTGGGAAGTAAAGTTGAAAGATTATATAAAAAATGCCGTTAGCCTCTATTACGGACAAATAACCGTTGAGGATAACAAAGTATTTGTAGGCACATCGGGCTTGTTGTTTTGCCTGAATGCTAAAGATGGTTCCCTTATCTGGAAGAATGAACTCAAGGGCTGGGGCTACCAGTTTGTTAGTATTGCCAATGCCGGAAGCGAGGCATCGAATGCGGCAGCATCTAGTGCAGCTACAGCTGCAGCTGTTATTGCAGCTACCTGATCGGTTGAAGGGGAAATAGGAGGGAACTTAATCAGCAAAAGGATTACTGGCAAATTGGAGCTCGATTTAAATTGAAGTAACATCGGGCTATTGCAATTTAAGGCGCTTTCACATAGCTCCATGTGCCATCTTTTTTCATAGAATGCCCTAACCCAGGCCTGTAGCCATTCTCGTCGTCATAAATACAGGGAATGACTTCTTTTCCCTGCTGGTCAACATATCCTAATTTGCCTTTTCTTACCACTTTCACCAGTTTGTCGTGGGCCCAGCTATAATCAACGAAGTCATAAATAAAAGGTACAACTTCTTCATTGTTCCTGTTTATAAATCCAAACTTTTTTCCCTTCTGAACAGCAGTGATATCATATTCAAAATTCCTGGCATCATCGTATTGAAAGGGAATAACGGTTTTGGCTGTACTGTCTAAAAAACCCCATTTTTTCCCTTCCTGGGCCAGTACCCAGCCATGATAAAATTTTGATGCCAACGCTTTATACTTGGCAGGAATGATGGTCTTCCCTGCTGTATCAATAAAACCATGCATTTTGTTCTTTATTATATGGACCTTCCCGTCTTCATTCCACCCAACATGGTCGAACTGCGGCTCTACTTCCACCCGTTCATTCATATCCATCCAACCCCAGAGATTTCCTTCCCTGAATAAAATTTTATTCCGCACTTGATAGGGGCTCAAAGATTCATAACGGCAAGGGATAACCCATTTGAAGGACAGGTCAACCAGCCCGTATTTACCATCCTTTTCAACAACGGCAAGATTTAATCCTGCATTGAAATCAAAAATATTGTCGTATTCGAATGGAAGAATAATTTCTCCATCTTTGGATATAATTCCCATTTTTCTATGAAGCCTCGCTTTATAGAATTCCTGTGACCATGTTGTTTTGTTGCTATTGATTTGAACACCTGTTAAATTTTCATACACGATCGGGATGATGATCTGCCCGGTTTCATTTACAACGCCGTATTGGTGCGACCTGTTTATAATTCTTCGACATTTAATAAATGTACTTTTGTCGCTTAATTCAAACTTTGATTCCCATTTGCTGTATGCCATATTGCAACCATCTGCCGGGTTGCCATAGGTATCAATACATTTGCTGACCCCATTTTCTACCACTACAGCCTTCCCTTCATAAAAATCGATGGCGTCTTCATACTGGCATGGTATGGCCTCGACTCCCTTTGCGTTCAAATAACCCCATTTTTTATTTCGACAAACCGGTACAAGCCCGTTTCGGAAATAAGGTTTCGCATAATCATACACGGGAGCAACAATTTCTTCCTGTTGTTTATTGATAAATCCGCTTAACCCGTTTTTTCTCACCATAACCAATAAGGGCCCTTCGTCTTTTGTTGCCCTTTCGATATCGTTTAAACGGTCACTATCTATCCAGTCGTAGTTGTTGAGCTTTTTAATTTGGTTGCTATTACTGTTGTAAATAAGACTGGTTTTTTTGTTGCGGCTGAACACAAATTTATCTGCATCCGGTTGTATCACATCATCGTATTCAACAGCCACGATAATATTTTTGTTAATGTCTATTATTCCGAAGCGCCCATCTTTTTTAATGAGAAAGTTTTTTCCAGCTGCTTCAATAAGCTCATAGCTTATTGGAAAAACCAGGTTCCCAAGTGTATCTATTAATCCTGCTTTGTAAACATTATTTTTATCATTCCATTGAAGTAAGTCGGGTGATTGTGAATATACCCTGTAGTAACCTGGGATCATCCGCTCCAGTTGTGAGTATTGATCGTAGTAAGTATATCTCAATCTGGGTATATATTGGCTATATGGGTACATGCCAATGCGGTTATTTGAGGGATCTGTTGGGATGTTTTTAAAATCGCGGTTAATTTCTTCCAGTGTTTTCTCACTATTATATGCTTTGATAATCTTGCCCTGTTGTTCTCTTACCAGATAAATATCTGGTTTCGGTTTGGCCATGCCAAATCCCGGGGGCATGGCCCTGGGTTGGTAACCATCTCGCCAGTCGGCCTCTCTTTTCCATGCTTCTTTAAATGTAATTTCAACCAATTGCCTGCCATTTACGAATGGATGCAAAATTGTATCGGGGTTAAAATCAGGTTTATTTTTCTTGGATGTTGGAATAATCTGGCCTGTTAAAGAATATGTGGCTAATAAAGCAGTGATAATCAGTAAATACCTAGTTTGTAATATCATACAAATATGAGTTTATGCCAATGTAAAGATCGGGTTGATTTTTTTATCAGATGTAAGTTTCTATACTTTTCCATAAGCATGATTTTAATGCTCGTGTTGGGCATATGGCATTTTTATCCAAATGGAGTATTTCATTCGAAACAATCGTTTCTGATTTTGTGAAAAATAAATTGTTATGAAAAAAGTTGCCATTATTTGCATTTTAGCCATTCTTGTAGGAAGCTGTAGAAAAGACGATGCTGGTTCTACTTCCGAGGTAAAAGCTCCTCCAGCGTCTTTGGGGTTGAACAGTTTTTATAAAAAATACCTCGATGCCAGCGGTATCCCTATTGTAAGTTCAGAAAATGTGGCCGATGAAGCCTTGCTAAATGCAAGAAACATCGTAAATAACATGGTAAGCAGTATACCGGTTGAAAAAGCCAAAATGATTGAAAACCGGCTGCGGGTAGGCATTATTGGTATCAATGAAAGGCCCACACAAATGCCCGAATACAGCGACCTCTATACCGCCTTTCCGGGTACCGACTGGGATAACAGGGCAAGGGCATATGGGGCTACACTTGCAAGACCATTAACCACCAACTGTGAAGAAAATATGAGGTGTTTGGGTTCGGTTGACCGTTACCAGGGAGAAGAAATACTAACACATGAATTTGCCCATGCTATTCATGAGTTAGGGGCCAGATTTACCGATCCAGGTTTTGATACAGCATTACAGGCTGCATATGACCATGCTATAGCAACTGGATTATGGACGAATACTTATTGTATTTCTGAAGTTAGGGAGTATTGGGCAGAAGGGGTTCAATGCTGGTTTAATTGTAACAAAGAAGCCAACCCTGCAAATGGGGTACACAATGAAATCAACACCAGGTCTGAATTACAAACATATGATAGTATGTTATATGAGTTGATTCGCGGCTTTTTTTCACCTGCAGCACAAAAGCATGGATGTTATTAAGCCCGGTATCAATCGCGGCCATTCTATTGATTTGGCTGTCTCAATCTAAACCTCATTTTGAAATTGATAAGATTCTTTGTTCCATTAAGAATTCAGGACAATGCTGTATTATAAAATATTCCTGATTTTATGTATTTTTATGCACTATCCTGATATATTCCCTGTTACTCTGAAAGGGGTTGCCGTTACCTGCAGAATAACAATGGCGCATGAGAAACCTGTATCATTTTATTCTAAAATACCTGGGGATGCTGTTATTAATTATAGCATTCTCAACTGCGTATGGGGGTATCATTCCGGATAAAACTATCACAAAGCCCTGTTCTCCTTTAGCAAATTCAGATACTACAAGATTAACCATTTGCAGCAACCAATTGCCATACACCTGGAATACAGTTGTTTGTTTAACAGGGGGCATTTATACAACCACGTTAACCGGTTCGGGCGGAATTGATTCCATTGCAGTATTGGTACTTACTGTAAATAATATCGGCACAAGTATTACCAATGCCATCACTTGTGTAAATGAACTTCCTTATACATGGAATGGGAATAGCTATAACAGCAGCGGCACTTATTCGGTTACGCTTACCAGCGCAAACGGATGTGATTCTGTGCCTATTTTAAGCTTAACGGTAAACGATGTGGTTACCAGTACCACCAATCGTAGTATTTGTAGTAACCAGCTTCCTCTTGTATGGAACGGGAACAATTATAACACCAATGGAACATATTCAGTAACACTTATCAGCGCTGCCGGATGTGATTCAATTGCAACACTCAATTTAACCGTAAAGCCCACCAGGTCCAGTACCACAAATGTTGCTGTTTGTGATAATGCTTTTCCTTATAATTGGAATGGGAACAGTTATGCATCACCGGGCGTTTATTCGGTAACGTTAACTGCAAGCAATGGATGCGACTCAATAGCGAGGCTGGTTTTGAGTTCAAATGCATTGTTATCGAGTACTACCAATGTAACTGTATGTTCGGGGGAATTTCCTTATGTATGGAATGGCAATAACTATACGGCTGCTGGAACATATGCTGTTACACTGGTTTCTTCAACTGGGTGTGATTCATTGGCCATCTTGAACATTGCAACTTTTCCAATAAATACAAGCACTACGTTTGTTTCTCTGTGTGCGGGACAGTTTCCATATACATGGAATGGAAATAGTTATCCTGCCCCAGGGCTTTATTCTGTAACCCTGACTTCCAATTCTGGTTGTGACTCTATTGCAAGGTTACGCCTCAATTTGGTAGATACCATAACCAGCCGTTTAACAAGGATTATTTGTATTAGCCAGGCGCCTTTTATCTGGAGTGGAAATGCATATTCTGTGAGTGGAATTTATACAGCATCTTTTGTTACAGCTTCGGGATGCGACTCAACGGCCTATTTGTACTTAACTGTTCAGCAACCGTACAATTATACGGATACTGTTATCATTTGTAATGAACAGTTGCCTTATACTTGGAATGGATATGTGTTCACTACCGGAGGTACATACCCGATAAGTCCACCTGTTTCTACCAGTGCATGTGGGTCGGTAGATACCCTGCACCTGATTGTTCAGATGATTGTGCCCAGTACCACTACGTTGGCCGTTTGTAATAATCAACTTCCCTATAATTGGAATGGAAATACATATAGTACCCCCGGCAACTACTCTGTCGTATTAACCAGCAGTACAGGTTGTGATTCTACTGCCCAGTTAAGTTTACAGATCAATCAAATTGCAATAGACACGGCAGAGCATTTGGTGTGTAGTAATCAGCTTCCCTATATCTGGAACGGGAATGCCTACACTTCTTCTGGTATGTATACAGACACGCTGTTAACATCTGGCGGTTGTGATTCAATAGTTACTTTACAACTTACTGTACATCCAGTTGATACTATCGTGCAACCGGTACAAATTTGTTCAACCCAACTTCCTTATTCCTGGAATGGAAATTTATATAATGGGAGCGGAACTTTTACTGCAGTGCTAACATCTGCGTCTGGTTGCGACTCAATCGTTATTCTTGAACTCCATGCGGGATCTTATATTTCAGACACACTTGATATAGATGTATGCAGCAATCAACTGCCTTATTCCTGGTATGGGAATGACTATATGCTCCCTGGATTGTATGATACAACATTTAATAGCGCAGCAGGTTGCGATTCTATAAAAGTGTTACGATTGCATATAACCAGTACCGATAGTAGCATTACTGATGCTGTAGTATGTGGTAATATGTTGCCTTATGTATGGAATGGGAATAATTACATTGCCGGGGGAACTTATTCAATTACATTGGTAAGTTCCTCGGGATGCGACTCTGTAGCTGTTTTGCAACTCCATGTACCATCATCGGGCCCAACCCATACAACAGTAGAAGTTTGTAATAATCAACTGCCATTAAATTGGAATGGGAATAGTTATCCTGTGGCAGGTGATTTTCCGGTTACATTAACGAGTTCCGTTGGTTGTGATTCTGTGGCAGTATTGCATCTTGTAGTTACAGATATTTTGACTTCAACAACAAATATTTCTATTTGCAGTAATCAACTACCATATAATTGGAATGGGAACAATTATTCTGTAGCAGGTACTTATTCATTTACTACAACAACGCAAAGTGGTTGTGATTCGGTTCCGATTTTAAGTTTGACAGTTATACCATTTATACCTGGTACTACTACTACTATTCATATTTGTGAATCATCTCTTCCTTATATTTGGAACGGGAATAGTTATAACATGGCTGGCATATTTAGTGATACACTCATGGCTTCAGGTGGTTGTGATTCTATTGTGAGATTACAGTTAATTGTTCATGGTGCAGATTCGATTAATATAAAGGATTCTATTTGTGTGAATGCCTTGCCTTATGTTTGGAACGGACAGCAACTTACTCAAACAGGCAATTATCATGTAGTATTACAGAACCTTCATGGTTGCGACTCTGTGATTAACTTACAACTGGTAGTAACACCTGTTAATTCAGATACTGTTTTTATTCAGGTTTGCAACAATCAATTGCCCTATACCTGGAATGGCAACATTTATTCATTACCGGGTGTTTATACGGCTATATTTGCAGGTTCTGCCGGATGTGATTCAATAGTTGTATTGTCGCTCAGTGCCAGTTCAACTGTAACAAGCTTTACGACAGTTACAATCTGCAATAACCAACTTCCTTACACATGGAACAATCAATCATACAACAATGCTGGATCATACAGCATAACTCTTACGGGTAGCAGTGGATGTGATTCCATTGCAACATTAAACTTATCGGTGAACAATGTGCTTACTAGTACAACTAATATCAGCATTTGTGATAACCAGCTTCCTTACTCCTGGAATGGTAATAGTTATTCTTCGGCAGGGTCTTACAATGTAACGCTCACTTCTTCGGCCGGATGTGATTCTATTGTAACACTTGTGCTAAACGTTAATCCTAACGTAACGAGTACAACCACTATTTCTCTTTGCTCCAATCAATTGCCTTATGCTTGGAACAGTCAGAACTATAACAGCGCCGGAACATACAATGTAA
>JBPOHG010000031.1:0-19355 GCA_052035835.1 Bacteroidota bacterium
CCTTCCATGACAAGTTTTAATGCAATGGTATTTCCGCCGCCACCGGTAGCATCGTAAATATTTGGGTTGATGGAACCAACCTGGTTGATGATATTCCAGGTCATATCCCATAAAGTGGCACACCATATTTCACCCCTGTTGTGTTGTTGGGCAGAAATACTTGCAGCATATACTTTATTATTCACCGCAAAGTTGGTGCAGTACCGTTGTGAGCGTATACCCGTTCCTGTTGGAGCCTGGCTTACGGCATAAGTCCCAATGCCACGCGGCGTACTGAAGCCGGTATTGAGGTTCGATCCTGCCCAGTCCTGGGTGTACATCAAACCAAAATAATCGCTCCATCCTTCACCCATTTGCTCTGCATTGCCAAGGCAGCCAGCTTGTGCAGGCCCGCCAGTTAAGCGATTGCTGATACCGTGTCCGAATTCGTGTGTTACAATGCCATTGTCTAAATCACCATCTCTTTGAGGCGTTCCACTCCATAGGTACATCTGCATCCTTCCGTTGCCGCCATCGGCAGGTGTTGAGAAGTTGGCATTGTTGGTGCCACCACCATCCTGCGCATCGGCCAGCACGTAATCGTTCCCGTTACCTCCTCGGCCCAAATTGGAAGCCTGGAAGTTTCCGGAAACTTCGTCGAAACCATACACATAAGAGATGTCATGTATGATATTATTCCAATAAAATAAATTGGTAATACTGAATTGTTGGTTTGGATTAGGGGTTGTTTGTATTGGTGTTACAGTGAAATTGGGTGTAAAATCAAAAGTAAGCGGATCGGGAGAAGTACTGGAAGTAGCAGCGGTACCTGTGCCGTTGTTTCCATTCCTGTCTTCCTGTGCCCAAACATTATTGCCACGCGTGATGGTAAAATCTAGCGTTCCATTGTTATGCCATTTCAATGTAGTGGCATTGCCTGGAGCAGCATTCCATGGATCGGTGCGAAGTGCATGAGCTCCACCCGGGTGATTGGGGCTTTCTGCAGGGAATGGGATTACTCTGTAAGTAGCAGAGTTTACCAGGCTGGGGCTTTGGCCCGATACCTGGTTGCCAGCGGCAGTTGGTGCGCTAAAATCAAACATAGGCTTGCCATATGCACTTGATTTTAATTGATTAGAACTCTTTTTATCAGTCCCATGATTATGCCCGCATGCTTTGCCATTGGGGTCATCCCAATTGCAATAAACAGTTAGGTTGCTCACTCCTGTAATGGATTGGTCCTGCGCACTCACCCTGATCAGCCAGTAATCTGAATTCATTACCGGAATGATATATACCTGCCATGACAATTCAACTGATTTGCCTTCATTCACTGGCACCCACATCAATTCTGCAGTGATTGCCTGGCGGGAAATACCCATATCATCAAAGGTGATTTTATGCCCGTTTTCTTCACTGCTGATAACGATGGGGGAGCGCCCTGCTGGTAGTTTTCTATCTGCCAATGCAGCTTTAACAGCTGTTTCCGCATTGATCATGGGTATCCCATTGCTGCCTTTTACTTTCTTTTCAATGGCAGTAATGCGGCCCCCTGATTTGGAAACCAACTGTCCGTTTTTAAATGCAAGCACCTGTAATTGGTTGTAAACCGGAATTCCAAGGTAAGATTGCTGCAGGTATACCATACGGGTACCGGCAGTACTGTTTGCGTAGGAATTACTCACCAGGACATTGTTGAGGTCATTATTTGATAAACCAATGGCCGACTGGTTTTTTCTTACAAGGTCCATCGCAATGCGGTTGTCATCAGATTGTGCTGTTGCGATGTAAACACAAAGCAGGGAGATCACGAAGAGCAGGTTTTTCTTCATAAAAATGTGTGTAAATTTTTCTTTATAATAAAAGTTCTGTTTATGGGGAGCCTTTCGGGCAAAATGAAAAAATATACCCCGTGTTAAACCGGGGACTAAATTCGGGGTGGGAAATTACGCTATTTTCATAACAAACGCCGCTACTTTTCATATTCCTCTCCCAATCCGGCATACAGTGGCGTTAAACGGCATTTTTGAGGTTCGGGTTGCCATTCTAAAAATAGGCTTCACATTTTTTCGTGGTAAAACCTTCTTTTTTTTGCCATTCCAGCACTCAACCCCTACCTTTGCACCCGATTTTAAACAAGGCTTGCAGGCATTCAGCCGGAATATACAGCCGCTGCTGCCCCTCAGCTTTAACGTAACAAAATTTTCAACTCAGAAGCTATGGTAGAAATTAAACCAGATGAAATTTCGGCGATCCTCCGCCAGCAATTAAGCAATTTCAATGCAGGAGCCAGTTTGGAAGAAGTAGGTACCGTATTACAAGTGGGTGATGGTATTGCCCGTGTGTACGGACTGAACAATGTTCGTTCGGGAGAGCTGGTAGAATTTGAAAATGGCGTAAAAGCCATTGCCCTCAACCTCGAAGAAGACAATGTGGGTGTGGTATTGATGGGTGATAGCAGCGAAATCAAAGAAGGAGATAAAGTAAAGCGTACCGCCCAGATCGCCTCTATTAAAGTAGGGGATGGTATGAGTGGACGTGTTATCAATACATTGGGAGAACCCATTGATGGTAAAGGCCCTATTAAAGGTGAACTGTACGAAATGCCACTTGAACGTAAAGCGCCCGGTGTAATTTTCAGGGAGCCTGTAAAAGAGCCGCTTCAAACAGGTATTAAAGCGATTGATGCGATGATCCCCATCGGCCGTGGCCAGCGTGAGTTGATCATTGGCGACCGCCAGACCGGTAAAACGGCTATTGCAGTTGATACCATCATCAACCAGAAGGAATTTTTTCAGGCAGGTAAGCCTGTTTACTGTATTTATGTAGCTATCGGACAAAAAGCGTCAACCATTGCAGGTATCATGAAGACCCTGGAAGAGAATGGCGCAATGGAATATACCACGATCGTAGCAGCTTCTGCTTCAGATCCGGCCCCTCTCCAGTTCTATGCACCATTTGCCGGTGCTGCCATTGGGGAGTTCTTCCGTGATACCGGAAGGCCAGCGTTGATTATTTATGATGATCTGTCGAAGCAAGCCGTGGCTTACCGTGAAGTTTCCCTCCTGCTCCGCCGCCCACCAGGCCGTGAAGCCTATCCTGGTGACGTATTCTACCTCCATAGCCGCCTTCTGGAAAGGGCAGCAAAAGTGGTTGCAAAAGATGAAATCGCAAAGCAAATGAATGACCTGCCCGATTCTATCAGGCACCTGGTAAAAGGAGGAGGTTCACTTACAGCCCTTCCTATTATTGAAACACAGGCAGGTGACGTTTCGGCATACATACCTACGAACGTAATTTCTATTACAGATGGCCAGATCTTCCTGGAAGGTAACCTCTTCAATGCTGGTATCCGTCCGGCGATCAACGTAGGTATCTCTGTAAGCCGTGTGGGTGGTAATGCACAGATCAAGTCGATGAAGAAAGTTGCCGGTACCCTTAAACTGGATCAGGCATTGTACCGTGAGTTGGAAGCGTTTTCAAAATTTGGGGGAGACCTGGATGCTGCTACTAAAAACGTAATTGATAAGGGTGCACGTAACGTGGAAGTGCTGAAACAGGCTCAGTATACACCATTCACAGTAGAAAAGCAGGTGGCCATGATCTACCTCGGTACGCAGGGTTTATTGAAGAATGTAGCTGTTAAAAATGTGAAAGCCTTTGAAGAACATTTCCTTATGGAAATGGAAAACAAACATCCGGAGATCCTTGCTGAATTTAAAAAAGGCAATCTTCCAGAAGACGGATTGAAAAAAATGACTGAATTGGCCGGGCATTTATCAGCACAATACAAATAATTTTCACCAATTTATTTTCATATTAAGCTCCATACATCATGGAGCTTTTTTTGTATTTGCAATGGAGATCAACAATACATCTTCTTCGGCCAGCCAATCGAACATTCTGCGAGTTTCATAAATGGCGTTTTTTGCCGATTTGCTATTTTGGCAGACATTTCACGGGGTATGCTTTTTGTACATTCATTGAAAACTTTTTAAAATGACAATGTCAATTTTAGTGGTATCAGTAATTTTTATGTTGATTGGAATGGCGGTACAATTTAAACTGAAGAGCAAGTTCTCGGAGTACAGCAAACTGGGTACCAGTAGCCAGATGAGCGGACAGGAAATTGCACAGAAAATGCTGCGAGATAATGGTATCTATGATGTTCAGGTAACTTCTGTAGAAGGGAGTTTGACCGACCACTACAACCCCATCAATAAAACGGTGAACCTTAGCCGCGATGTTTACGAAGGAAGGAGTATTGCTGCGGCTGCAGTTGCTGCACACGAGTGCGGCCACGCCGTTCAGCACGCCACAGCTTATTCAATGTTGATGCTGAGAAGTAAACTTGTACCTGCTGTTCAGGTAAGCAGCACACTTTCACAATGGGTAATCATTGCAGGGCTCGGATTTATGGGATTCGGCGGTGGCAATCCAACCATCTTATTGATCGGTATCATTCTCTTCGCCGTAACAACTTTGTTTTCTGTTATTACGTTGCCTGTTGAATTTGATGCTTCGGCAAGAGCGTTGAAGTGGCTGGGAACTGCCAATATCACTACTGCGCCCGAAAAAGAAAAAGCGAAGGATGCCTTGAAGTGGGCCGCCCTTACATATGTAGTGGCTGCACTGGCTTCTATTGCCATGCTTGTACAATACATCCTTATTTATCAAAACAGGAGCAGGGATTAACGGTTGGTGCCAGCGATCGAATCTGTAATCGAACTTTCTTAAAATCGGATACATATCTATAACTTCGTGTGGCATCAGCGGTTATGTATACAGGATACTGTATATTGTAACTTTATAACACCTATTAAGAATCAAACCCATTCATATGAATTTTGGAAAAGAATTTGAAAAATATGCCGTAAAGCACAAAGGTATCAGCAGCAATACGCTGCATGGTTATATCAACCACAATGTAACTAACCTCACGCCCAATATCATTGAAGAACGCCCTATGAACATTGCAGTGATGGATGTTTACAGCCGTTTGATGATGGACCGTATTATTTTTCTCGGATATCCAATCAACGATGAAGTGGCAAACATCGTTACGGCACAATTGCTGTTCTTAGAAAGTACCGACCGCACCAGGGATATCCAGATGTATATTAATAGTCCGGGTGGAAGCGTTTACGCCGGGCTGGGGATGTATGATACTATGCAGTTTATTACACCCGATATTGCAACGATCTGTACAGGAATGGCCGCCAGCATGGGACAGATTTTGTTGTGCGCAGGCAGCAAGGGTAAAAGAACTGCTTTAAAGCATAGCCGCATTATGATGCACCAGCCTAGTGCGGGAGCAGGCGGGCAAGCTACTGATATCGAAATAACCGTTAACGAAATCAGGAAGATAAAAAAAGAATTGTTTGAAATAACGGCCTATCATACAGGTCAACCTTTAGAAAAAGTGGCGCAGGATAGCGATCGCGATTATTGGATGACTTCTACAGAAGCAAAAGAATATGGCCTTGTAGACGAAGTATTGCTGATCAATCCACGAAAAAATAAAAAAGATTAGTAACAGCCATTTTAAAAATATTATCATTTCATTTAACTCAGATCAACTATGAATTTGTACCAGAAAAATATTCGAATGGATGATGAAGATTCCCCGACAGCATCACCAGAAAATCCGATGGAAAAAATGATGAGCGGATGGATGTTCGACAAGAAGTTCATTGAACAACGCAAGGTTTTTTTATGGGGCGCAGTAGACGATAAAAGCGCCAAGGATGTTACCGACAGGCTCCTGTACCTCGAAGCGCTGGATCCAGGAAAAGAAATTACCTTTTATATTAACAGCCCGGGCGGTATGGTCACCAGCGGAATGGTTATTTATGATACCATGCAGATGATCTCTTCCCCGGTGAGTACGGTTTGTATGGGCATGGCAGCCAGCATGGGAAGTATCCTTCTTAGCGGAGGTGCTAAAGGCCGGCGTTTTATATTCCCACATGGGGAGGTAATGATCCACCAGCCAAGTGGCGGTGGTAGAGGTACCAGTGCCGATCTTGAAATTATGGCCATCCAAATACAGAAAACCAAAGAAATGGGGGCTAAATTATTGGCCGACAATTGCGGACAAACCTACGAGAAAGTGATGAAGGATTTTGACCGTGATTATTGGATGGACGCCAATGAGTCGGTTGCTTACGGGATTGTAGACCAGGTAATCACCAAGATGTAAATCATCTGATACTATTTTGTAGCCTGCGCAACTTGCTGCAGGCTTTTTTTGTCTATAATAGGCACCGAATGTTAAACCGGCGCTTAAACTCTGTGTTTTCGGCTGAATTAGTATCTTTGTGCCAACTGTAGCGTTTCAGGCAGTTGTGTTAAATCCTCACCATGGCCAAACAACAAACATTGCATTGTTCATTTTGTGGCAGAAGCCGCGACGAAGTAAAGATCCTCATCGCCGGGCAGGATGGCCATATCTGCGAAAACTGTGTAGAACATGCGCAGGAAATCATTAGCCAGGAATTGACCGCCGGGAGTTCAGATGCTAAATCATCGGGGTCTTCATCTTTCAAACTCACTGTAAAAAAGCCCATCGAAATCAAGAAATTCCTTGATGAATATGTGATAGGGCAGGATGATGCCAAAAAAATCCTGGCAGTTGCTGTTTATAACCATTACAAGCGCCTCAATCAAAAAGTTGAAAATGATGTTGAAATAGAGAAAAGCAATATCATCATGGTTGGTGAAACCGGTACTGGTAAAACCCTTTTGGCAAAGTCTATCGCAAGGATGCTCAATGTGCCATTTGCTATCGTAGATGCCACCGTGTTCACCGAAGCAGGCTATGTAGGGGAAGACGTAGAAAGTATGCTCACCAGGCTGTTGCAATCCTGCAATTATGATGTTGCAGCTGCCGAAAGAGGAATTGTTTACATTGATGAGATTGACAAAATTGCCCGTAAGAGCGACAACCCATCAATTACCCGGGATGTGAGTGGCGAGGGTGTTCAGCAGGGCTTGCTCAAACTGCTCGAAGGTAGCGAAGTGCTGGTGCCTCCACAGGGAGGAAGAAAGCATCCCGAACAAAAACTCATCAAAGTAAATACACAGAATATTTTATTCATATGCGGAGGTGCATTCGACGGGATTGACCGCATCATTGCCCGCCGGGTGAATACCAATGCCATCGGGTTTAATGTAAATAAGGAATTACAGGAGTACCAGCATAAAAACCTGCTTCAGTTTGTAAATTCTGTAGATCTTAAACACTTTGGCTTAATACCAGAGTTGCTGGGCCGCCTGCCTGTGGTAACTTATCTTAACCCGCTGGATGCTGTTACACTCAGGAGCATTCTCACAGAACCGAAGAATTCGCTTATCAAACAATTTACCCGCTTGTTTGAAATAGAAGGCATAGCGCTGAAGTTTGAACCGGCTGTATTTGATTTCATGGTAGACAAAGCACTTGAATATAAATTGGGCGCCCGGGGGTTGAGGAGTATCTGTGAAGGTATCCTTACAGATGCTATGTATGAACTCCCTTCTCAAAAAGTAAAAGAGTTTGAAGTAAACCTGGAATATGCCTCCCGTAAGTTTAATACCAGTAAACTCAGTATGCTGAAAGTTGCATAAAGAATCTTTTCCACAATGGCCGGTAATTTTTTACCGGCTTTTTTTATTCATTTTAGGTGAATGTTTTATTTCAATTTATTTTCGCCGCAGCCTGCAGCTAATGTTATTAAAACCGGCTGCCCTACACAATACAAATTTGGATGACAGCTTAAATTTATTTTATGGTTGATGTAATTCTAGGCCTGCAATGGGGCGATGAAGGAAAAGGAAAGATTGTAGATTATTTTGCTCGCAACTACGATGTGATCGCCCGCTTCCAGGGGGGGCCAAACGCCGGCCACACATTGTACGTAAATGATAAGAAGGTAGTCCTTCACCAGATACCAAGTGGCATATTCCATGAAGATAAAATAAACCTGATTGGCAATGGAGTGGTGCTTGATCCCATCACATTAAAAAAAGAATGTGAATCTGTAGCTGCCATGGGGGGCGATTACAGAACAAATCTATACATCAGCGAAAGGACCCATCTTATCCTCCCAACGCACCGGGCTTTGGATAAGGCAAGCGAAATGTCGAAAGGAAATGAGAAAATTGGCAGTACGCTCAAAGGGATCGGGCCGGCCTATATGGATAAAACAGGGCGCAATGGATTACGGGTTGGCGACCTGCTGGATAAAAATTTTACCACCCAATACATCAAGTTGCGTATGAAGCACCAGCGACTGCTTGATAATTTTAATTTCCAGGAAGATATCAGCAGTTGGGAAGAAGAATTCTTTGATGCACTCGAATTTTTACGCAGCTTCCAGATTGTGAATGGCGAGTATTTTATCAACGAAAAAATATCCAAAGGAAATAAGGTATTGGCTGAAGGGGCACAGGGAAGTATGCTGGATGTTGATTTTGGAACCTTTCCTTACGTTACAAGCAGCAGTACCATTTCTGCCGGTGTCTGTTCGGGTTTGGGTATTGCACCACAAAAAATCAGGGAAGTGATTGGCATTACAAAAGCTTATTGCACACGGGTAGGAAGTGGCCCTTTCCCCACTGAATTAACGGATGCAACCGGCGATTTCCTGCGCAATGCAGGCAATGAATTTGGCAGTACAACCGGCAGGCCAAGGCGTTGTGGATGGATTGACCTGGTGGCATTAAAATTTGCATGTATGATTAACGGCGTTACGCAAATTGTAATGACCAAGGCAGATATACTCGATTCACTCGAAGAATTAAATGTGTGCAAAAGCTACCTGTGCAATGGAACGGTAAGGGACTCCGTGCCATTTCAAATGAGCAGGATGAAGTTGGAAGCCATATATGAATCGTTTAAAGGATGGAACTGCGATATTGCAACTATGAGTGATTACGCAACCATGCCGGCGGAAATGAAAGAGTATATTGCGTATATCAATGCTTACTTAGGGGTGCCAGTAAAGTATATCAGCAACGGCCCCGGGCGTGAACAAATTGTATCTGTATAAAAATAAATATGAAAAAAAGTGTAAAAAATATTTGGCGAATTGAAAAACGCTTTGAAATTTTACAACACTAATCCCCTAGTTATGGTATCAAAATCAGAGAACGAAAAAAAGACCAGTGCTGCAAAGAAAGCTGCTCCTAAAAAAGCAGTCCCTAAGAAAGCTGCTCCTAAAAAAGCGGAAGAAGACGATGAGGATGATGAGGACATGGAGGATGCAGAGGATATGGATGTGAAGAAGACCGCTAAATCAAAAGGCGGTTCTAAAAAGAAAAGCTCCGACGACGAAGATGACGACGATGAAACAGAAGAAGTTGAAGATGATTGGAACAAGCCGGATGAAGATGATAATTGGGATCCCGATTTCGATGAGTTTGATATCCCCAAATCAAAAGGCAAAAAATCAGGTGTGGCCAAAAAACCTTCCAAAGCAGATGATGAATTTGGAATGGATGATGATTTTAAAGACCTTGGATTGTTTGATGATATGAATGATGATGGTGGCGGTGGTTACGACGATGATGATTTTTAATGCAATCAGCAGAATTTAATATCAGCCGGGAAACCGGTATCAAAAATAAAATGTTGAACTGGGCAAACCGGTTCAACATTTTTGTTTTACTTGATAACAACCAATATCAATTTGAAGCGCCTGCCTTTGAATGGTTGATTGCTGCAGGTGTTACCGCATCATTGCAATTGGATCATCCTGTAAATTTTTCGGACGTTCAGGAATTTCATGAAAAGAACCCCGGATGGATTTTCGGCCATATCAATTACCCCGACACAGCGCCCGACAGTACCGGATTCCCTTCCCTTTATTTTTTTCAACCATCCATATTGCTCAGGGTTTCAAACGGCCAGCTGAAGATTGAGTCACGCAATAAATTACCCGGGCAAGTATACCAGGAAATCCTGAATGCCTCTGATCGTATACCCCGTACTGTTATGAATGTCCCGGAGGTCAGGCACCGTATTAGCCGGGATGCTTACCTCGAAACCCTGCAGGCACTGCACCGGCATATCAAGCGGGGCGATTGCTATGAAATAAATTTTTGCCAGGAATTTTATTCGGAAAATGCCATCGTATCCCCTTTGGATGTATTCCATCGGCTCAACAACGAGTCACCAAATCCGTTCGCTGCCTTTTACAAACTCAACCATTCCTATTGCATGTGCGCCAGCCCGGAACGGTTTCTGAAAAAATCGGGTGATACCCTATGGTCTCAGCCAATCAAAGGCACCAGCAAAAGGAACCTGCAGGATGAAGTGGCCGATAAAGCTGCAAAGGATTATTTGTTGGAGAGTACCAAAGAGAAAAGTGAAAATGTGATGGTAGTAGACCTGGTGCGCAATGATATGAGCCATTTCTGCACCGAAGGTTCTGTTCGGGTAACTGAGTTATTTGGCATTTACAGTTTTCCGCAGGTGCACCAGATGATCAGTACCATACAGGGACGTGTACCCGAAAATATGCACTGGAGCAGTATGGTTGCGCCCTGCTTCCCGATGGGCTCAATGACAGGTGCCCCCAAAGTAAAAGTGATGGAATTGATCAAACGATATGAAGGGTTTGCAAGGGGGCTGTTCTCGGGAGCGATCGGTTATGTTACCCCAGAGGGTGACTTCGATTTTAATGTTGTGATCCGCAGCCTTTTTTATAATGATGCAAGCAGGGTCCTTTCTTTCAAAGCCGGGAGCGGCATTACTTTTTACAGCGACGCATCCAATGAGTATGAAGAGTGTATGATGAAAGCGGCAGCTATTATGAAAGTGATAGGGTCAGATTAGGCCCTTTTCTTTTTTCCTTTTGGCGTTTTATTAGAAGGATACACAGTTTTGGTACCTGTAGGAACAGCATTGTCTTCCAACAACGCCTGAACACATTCGTTCAGGATCTGGTACTTATTGGCCAGGAACAATTGCATTTTATCGGCCGGCAGCATTAGGTCGAACTGCCCATTTTGAGAAAGCCTGTTGTCAAAATCGGGATTGTACCGGTTAAAATTTACGATATCTATAGCCAGGTTTTTGGCAATGATCAGTGAATTGTATTTACCCGAAATAGTTTGGGTTACGGCATTGTCTTTTTCTTCGTCATTCAGCTTTGCGTTATTGTTGAAAGGGTTTTCACGGTCTTGTGTACCCGCAGCGAAGGCATTTCCACTGCTGAACATATTTCCTCCCTGAGTTTCCATCACATAATGCGTTGCAATGAATTTTTTTACGTGGTTACGGCTTTCCTGTGGAAGATAATATTGCAATGACCAGAAATCGCGGCTGCCGCTTTTTTTGATGGCTTCGTATACCCTTCCCGGCCCGCCGTTATAGGCTGCAATCACGAGCAGCCAGTCGTTCAATTGACGGTACAATGTTAACAGGTATCGTGCTGCTGCATGCGTGCTTTTAAAATAATCCCTGCGTTCATCATAATTGCCATTTACGACCAAACCATAATCCCTTGCCGTATACGGCATGAATTGCCAGGGGCCGCCTGCACCTACCCAGCTTGTTGCAGCAGTACTCAGGTTGCTTTCAATAACAGCCAGGTATTTTAGTTCTTTGGGTAAACCGTATTGTGTGAAGATTTGATCGATCAGGTTAAAATAGGGTATTCCCCAGCTTTTCATTTTAATCAGATGATTGCTGTGTACCCTCAGGTAATCCTGCATATACAATTCGGCATGTGGGTTTACCTGTGAAGAATAGGGAAGGGAAGGATTGTACCTGAACTGCGTAAATAGGTTTTTGAAGCCATATTTTGTGAGCTGGCTCAGGTATTGAACTTTGTCTTTCTGTGGAGCGGATTTTGTTTGAATCACTTCTGTGATCACTTCATCCTGTACAATCGCATTGTCGGTGATGGTATCCGTAACTGTAACGCTATCCTGCACCGCCATTTGAACTGAAACACCTGCTTCTGCTGATGTAAGCAGAAAACAACTCAACCCAATAAGTAGAAACAGTTTCATCATACTACAGATACGCCGGCCGGTTTCTTTTGTTGCATGAGCATGGCGGAAATCTGTAACAAAGTTACTTCATCCTGCTTATTTGTTAGCAGTTGAGCCCCGAAAGGCAGGCCATTGCTGTGTTTAAACAGGGGGATGGAAATGGCCGGCAAGCCGGTAAGATTGGCGAAAACGGTAAAAATATCAGCCAGGTACATAGCAATTGGGTCTGTGTCTTTTTGCCCGATGGGGAACGCAGTAGCAGGGGTGGTGGGTATGAGGATTGCATCATATTCTTTGAAAATCAATGCAGTTTGATCGCACAATAGCCTCCGAACCTGCTGTGCTTTTTGATAATAGGCATCATAAAAACCTGTGCTCAAAACAAAGGTACCCAGCATGATCCGTTTCTTCACTTCTTCTCCAAAACCCGCAGTACGGTTATGGAGGTAAAATGCTGTTAAATTTTCGGGTGTTGTTTCACTTTGGGTGCCATACCGGATGCCATCATATCGGGCAAGGTTGCTACTGGCCTCAGCTGTTGTTAACACATAGTATGCCGGAACAATATAGTCGATCAGTGAAAAAGGGGTTGGCTCTACTGTATGGCCCTGTGTTTGCAAATCGTTGATCAGCGTTTCCAGCGATTTGGCAATTTCAGTATCAAGGGAAGGATGATGTAAAGCTTCAGGAAAATAGGCAATCCTGAACTTTTTACTTTCAGGCAAGGAAAACGAACCAATGGATGCAGTCCCCGGATTTGCTTCCATTGTACTATCATACTCATCGGGGCGGGCTATTACTTCCAATACCAGGGCTACGTCTTCTACAGAAAGGCCAAATACGCCAATCTGGTCAAAAGAAGATGCATAAGCAATCAGCCCATATCTGGATACGGTACCATAACCAGGTTTTAGCCCTACAATACCGCAGAAATCAGCAGGCTGCCTAACTGAGCCGCCCGTATCAGAGCCCAGGCTTAACATACACATGCCGGCCTGTACGGCCACTGCACTACCGCCGGAAGACCCGCCGGGTACTTTCCCCGTATCTATTGCATTCAGGGTTGGTCCGTACACAGAATGCTCATTGGTGCTTCCCATGGCAAATTCATCACAATTGCAGTTACCAATGATAATAGCATCTTCATCCAATAAGAATTGAACGGCAGAAGCATTGTACAGGGATTCAAAGCCCTTTAAAATGGCAGAAGCAGCCGTTACACGGTGGCCTTTATAACAAATCACATCCTTGAGTGCAAGTACCACACCGTGCATTTTACCCATTGGATGGCCGGCAGCACGTTTACTATCGAGTTCAGCAGCCCTTTGCATGGCTTCACTGGCAAATACTTCCACAAAAGCATTCAATGGCTGCCGGGCCTCAATGCGCTGCACATAATGCGTTACAGCAGCTACGCAACTGGTTTGTTGTAGCCTGAGCTGCTCATGGTATGCTGCGATGCCCGAAAATTGAAACATGTGATGGGTGAATATGGTATGCAATCAGCCGAAGTATACCATGTTTTTTTAGGAAAACGGTACGCTTCGGCTGAAAACGAAACAGAGTGAAAATATTATTGTGTAATTTCTTTTTTGGCGTCTTTTTCTTTCATCCCTTCCTCAATTTCACTCTTCACATTGCTTTTCGCATCATTGAATTCACGAATGCCCCGGCCAATGCCACGCATAAGGTCTGGGATTTTCTTGCCACCAAAGAATAGGAGTACGACCAAAACGATCAATATCCATTCTGTACCTCCTGGCATCGATAACAGGAACGTGGTATTAAAAATAGTCAGTAACATAAAATAGGTTTGAAAAACAAAGATAGGCGATTTTTCGGGCATAGCATACCTATTACTGTTACTGGTTAAAGTTTAACAGCAGTATTATGTGTTGTTTGTAAAAATTTGCCGGTGAAAAATATCAGCGTATGTACCTGCCGCATTTTGCTTTTCCGTTGGCGGCCTCATAGGTGGTTATTCCACGGGCGCAGGAAATACAATATAGGGTAATGACAAGTAACAGGGCAATGAGAGACACGACGTTTTTTCTCATGGTAAATGGTTATTACATGGTTAACAAAAGAGGTCGTAATCTTTGGGAAAGTTCTTACAGCGGAAAATGGAGGATTGCCCTAACAAAATAGTAACTAGTATCTGAATTTGCAACCAAAACGGCATAAAAAAAGTGAAAGCAGCTGCTTTCACTTTTAATCAATCTTTTATAAATGTAATAAAAACTAAAACTATTTAGTTTTTGTTCCAACAGCCATTCTTTTTTCCTTGATACGGGCACTTTTACCACTCCTTTCGCGGAGGAAGTACAGTTTTGCACGCCTTACACGGCCAACTTTGTTTAACACAATGCTTTCGATGTTTGGAGAAAATACAGGAAATAAACGCTCAACACCTACACCATCACTGATCTTGCGAACTGTAAAAGTTGCAGTAGAACCAGTTCCCTGGCGCTTGATCACATCGCCTTTGAAGCTCTGGATACGCTCTTTATTACCTTCAACGATTTTATAATTTACAGTAACATTATCTCCAGCCTTAAAAGAAGGGTGGCTTACTGATTTGGTCAATTGCTCGTGAACAAATGCGATTGCGCTCATATACTTGTTTTTAACGGACGGCAAAGGTAGGGAGAAAATTTCAGAATCGGAACAAAGGGGTTGAAAAGTTTGGAAGAATTTTGGCTCCGGTATTACTGCTTTCCAGTATGTTCATTATCAATAAAAAAGCCTGTTTTAACAAACAGGCTTTTGGTATTTTGTATTTTTTTAGATTTAACGGGCAATGTTCACGGCTCTTTTCTCCCTGATTACGGTCACCTTAATTTGACCCGGGAATGTCATTTCTTCCTGGATTTTCTGGGCGATTTCGAAGCTTAGTTTATCACTGTCATTATCGGTTACTTTATCGGCTTCAACAATCACCCTAAGTTCGCGGCCCGCCTGGATGGCATAGGCTTTTTCTACACCCTGGTAAGCCATGGCAAGGTTTTCAAGGTCTTTGATACGTTGAAGGTATTGCTGCATGATCTCCCTGCGTGCTCCCGGCCTTGCACCACTGATAGCATCACAGGCCTGGATGATCGGGGAAATCACATATTTCATTTCCATTTCGTCGTGGTGGGCGCCAATGGCATTCACTACAGCGGGGTTTTCGCCATACTTTTCGGCCAGTTTGGCTCCTAACAATGCATGGCTCAGTTCTGTTTCTTCATCGGGAACCTTGCCAATATCATGAAGCAGGCCGGCACGTTTTGCTAACTTGGGATTGAGGCCTAATTCTGAAGCCATGATTGCACAGAGGTTGGCTGTTTCGCGGCTGTGCATGAGGAGGTTTTGTCCGTATGAAGAACGGAAACGCATCCTTCCCACCATTCTGATGAGTTCTTTATGTAAACCATGGATACCCAGTTCCATTACAGCCCTTTCACCGATCTCCATAACCTGGTCTTCGAGTTGTTTTTTGGTCTTTTCAACCACTTCTTCGATACGGGCCGGGTGTATCCTTCCATCGGCTACCAGCCTTTGCAATGAAAGGCGGGCGACTTCACGGCGCAGGGGGTCAAAAGAAGAAAGTACAATGGCTTCCGGGGTGTCGTCAACAATCAGGTCAACACCGGTTGCAGCCTCAATCGCACGGATATTCCTTCCCTCACGGCCAATAATAGAACCTTTGATTTCATCACTTTCGAGGTTAAACACGGTGATGGAGTTTTCGATCGCCTGTTCGGCTGCAGTACGCTGTATGGTTTGAATAACAATCTTACGGGCCTCTTTATTGGCCTTTTGCTTGGCATCCTCAATGATTTCCTGCTGAATGGATAAAGCCTTGGTATGCGCTTCCTGGGTAAGGCTTTCGATCAGCTGCTTTTTGGCTTCTTCTGCAGAAAGGCCGGCTACTTTTTCGAGCCTGCGGATATGCTCTTCCTGGTGCTTTTCCAGTTCGGTACGCTTGATATTTACAACTTCGGTTTGGCGGTTTAAATTTTCCTTAATCGCCTCATTTTCTTTAAGTTGCTTTTCTAAATTGGCTTCTTTTTGATTCAGGCTCTGTTCTTTCTGCTTGATCTTATTTTCGCCTTCACTGATTTTTTGAGTACGTTGCATAACCTCGCGGTCGTGCTCCGATTTCAACTGTACAAATTTCTCTTTGGCTTCAAGTAATTTCTCTTTTTTCAGGGTTTCGGCCTGTAACTGGCCATCGGAAATAATTTTTTGAGCCTGTGCCTGCGCTTCTTCTATAGTTTTTTGTGTGTTTTTGGCAAAAATGAACTTACCCAGGACGATGCCCACGATCAGTGCGGCCACACCTATGATGATGGAAAGTATATTCGGTTCCATTAAACGTTGTTGTTTTTATCTGATTCACAATATTGTACATTCTAACCACTTCAATTTAAGTTGTAAAAGGGTAGAAGAGCGAAGATATGAATTTTGTATTAAGTTTTGGGGCTACCCGGGCAAGATTTGTTTATAATGAAGCAGATAGGTGAGGCGATGAAGGTATTTTTGTAATCAGCCTGGTTTAAGAGAGGGAGGCATCAAGTTGCTGTTCGATTTTGCCCAGTTTTTCGGTCAATTGTTCAAGTAACACAGATGAGTTGTTGTCGCTGGCAGCCTGGGTAGCATACCAGATGATCACCATGGCAATATAGTCTTGCATATCCTTGCCGGCAAATTGCGTTTTAAATTCAATAATCTTATCATTGATGAGTTTGACCGTCTTGCGAACGACTTCTTCATCAGCCGGACTGGTACGGATACGGTAAGTTCGGTCGGCGATTAAGATATTGATCGGAATAAGTTCCTCTGCCATGGTAACTGGTTTATTCGCTTAACAAAGCAATGCATTTGTCTATTTCGCGGATGTATTTATTGATGCTTTGCTCAAATGCTTTTTTATCGGCTTCACTCAGGTTGCCTGCCGCCGATTTTAGGTAATACTGCTGCTCTTCCAGGGTTTTAATCTTTTTCTCATTCAATTGTTGCTGTTGTTGCAAAGTATGGATGGTTTGGCGTTGAAGCTCGTTCTCTTTACGCAACGACTGGTGCTTTTTCAGCAATTCCTGTAGCTTGGCCTGGATGCGGGCAATATGTTCCTGTACCTGTTGCAATCTTTTTTATTTTCTGATTTCTGCCTGCAAACCTGTTTCGTAGCCCGAAACAATTTTTTGCATGAAAGCATCAATTTCTTTATCGGTTAATGTTTTGGTTTCATCCAGGAAGGTAAAACTAATTGCCATGGATTTCTTTCCGGCCCCCAGTTTGTCGCTTTCAAACACATCAAACAACTCAACAGATTTCAACTGGCTTATTTTTCGCGATAAAGCTATTTGCTCTACCTGGTTATATGAAACATTTTTATCCACCACCACAGCGAGGTCCCTGTTAACAGCGGGGAATCGGGGTATTTCCCTGTACCGTAAAACCGGGGCTTTTAATGAAAGTAGGATATCCCAGTTAATATCTGCATAAAAAACCGGCTGTTTGATGTCGAATTGTTTCAATCTGCCAGGTGCCACTTCTCCCAGTTTTCCAATAGACGTATTTCCAGCTTGTATACTGGTTCCTGTGCTAAAAATACTGTCAACAACCGGTGCGATGGCAGTAGATGAAACACCGCTTAGTTGCATCAGTTGCTGGATTACTCCTTTAAGGTAGTAAAAGTCTGTTTTCTGTGATTTTTGCTTCCAGCTGCTGGCCTCAAAACTACCTGTAATGTAGAGGCATAAGTGGTTTGTTTCGATGTATTCAGCAGGTTCTTTTATTGCATACGTTTTCCCAAATTCAAACAGGCGCAGGTCGCTGTTTTTCCTGTTGAGGTTATGGTTGATCACCTGCAGGCCACTTTCGAGCATTTGCGGACGAAGCATATTGAGATCGGCGCTGAGGCTGTTGATCATTTTCACAGAACTGGCCAGCAGGGTTTCGTCATAAAAAGCAGTATTGCTGATGCTGTTTGTAAAGATCTCTCGGAAGCCCAGCCCGGCAAGGTATTCAGCAATTTTTTCCCGTAGCGCATATTTGCGGTGGTCGGTTTCTACCGACGGCGAGATACTGATGCTGGTTGGGATGGCGATGTTGTCAAGGCCGTCTATACGCATGATTTCTTCCACCAGGTCGGCCGGTATAGAAATATCCGTTTTACTGTAAGGAACGAGCACGCTAACGGAGGTGTCTGTTTGTTCCTCTATTATAAAACCAAGCGCCGAAAGGATGCGAACGGCAGTTTCGGGGCTGTATTTTTTCCCACTCAGCTTATGAAGGTACTCCCAGTGAAGGGTAACCGATTTTTTGTTGGCCGGAGACGGATAAACATCCGTGATGCCCCCTGTTATTTTACCGCCGGCCATTTCTTCCATAAGTTTAGCGGCACGCAGTAATACCGCCAGCGTATTGCTGATATCGGTCCCTTTTTCGAAACGGGTTGCTGCATCGGTACGAAGCTCGTGTTTTACTGAACTGCGGCGGATGTATACCGAATCAAAGCATGCACTCTCCAGGAAAATGCGGGTAGTGCTGGCCGTTACTCCACTGTGGAGGCCTCCATAGATACCTGCCATGCAAAGCGGGGAATGCTCGTCGCAGATCATGAGATCGGTAGAATATAGTTTTCTTTCTTTATCGTCGAGCGTCTTAAAATGCGTGCCTGCAGGGAGTGTTTGTACAATGATTTTTTGCCCCGAAATCTTATCGGCATCAAAGGCATGCAATGGCTGCCCCGATTCATGCAGGATGAAATTGGTGATGTCAACAATATTGTTGATGGGTTTCAGCCCAATGCTTTTCAGCCTTTGCTGCAGCCATTTCGGACTTTCTTCGATGCGTATTCCTTCCAGTAAAACACCACTGTAACGCTTGCACGCTTCGTTGTTCAGAATGGATACATGTATGGGGCTATCATGTACGCCGGTAATAGTTGGCGGGGACAATGGCGTTACTACCTGTGCAGGGGCTTCATGCTGCGTAAGCCAGGCACATACGTCCCGGGCAACACCGAGGTGGCTCATGGCATCCATGCGATTGGGTGTTAAACCAATTTCAAAAATATAATCAGTGCCGGGTTTGAAAATAGCAGCCAGTGGGGTGCCGGGAATGGTATCCGCGGGCAGGATCTTGATACCATCGTGGCTTTCGCCGATACCGATTTCATCCTCAGCGCAAAGCATGCCCTGGCTTTCTGCTCCCCTGATCTTGGCTTTTTTGAGGGTAAATGGCTCGCCATGAATAGGGTAAATGGTAGCCCCAACCGGTGCAACAATTACTTTTTGGCCAGCCGCTACATTGGGAGCGCCACATACGATGCTGAGTAACTCACTGCTACCAATAGAAACTTTGGTGAGGGATAGTTTATCAGCATCGGGGTGTTTTTCGCAACT
>JBPOHG010000117.1:0-9626 GCA_052035835.1 Bacteroidota bacterium
TAGGTGTAACACAGAAGTCTGCCGTATCTATCAAATGATTGGACGTATCAAAAACGATGTTTTGAGAAATGGGGGCAATGCTAAAATAAGGGTATGCGAAGTAGGGGGTAACAGTGTAATTGCCGGCATGAATATATTGGCCATAAGCACCCGTAGCATTTGTATAACGTATGGTATTTGAACCGGTACTCGTATTTGTAATTCTCACAGGTATCAATCCAATTCCAGGGTCTGTACTGGTACAGCCATTATTATCCAGGTCTGCCTGTATTTTACCCCGGATGGTATTATAGTTGCCACCAGGAAAAGTGGTACAATGATCGTCTATAGTTACACTTAATGCAGTATTAGGATTCGCGGCCAGTAAGCTTTGTATAACAGGTATTTCAAAATCATCAGCACAAACTCTATATAGAACGTCATTACTATAATTTTCTAATTGAAAAGAGGAGAGTATGCTTCCGTTTTTCAATTGAATGATATAATTCCCCGGAATATTATTTCTAATTTCCAAATAACGGAGATTCAAACAGGAACTAAAATCCAATGCCGGCGTTGAAAACATGGATAAGGCAATATTTGTAAGGGAAATATTGCCGGTAACATCAAATATTGCTAATCTATCTGGATACCAATTCGTTTCGTCAATACGCATCCACAGTAGCGAAGTACAACCAGGAGCCCTGAAATTTTGTAATTTCCCCGCAGTAATGCTAATATTATCCAATGCAGTACAATTTGAAACATTTACATCTATAAAGTCCCCTGCAATGTTGATTGAAGATAATGATGGGCAATCATTTAGCAGGATAGAGTCAATTTTTGTACCAAAAGAATAAATAGTCTGAAGTGAAGGCGAATTTTCGGCATGTAACGCTCTCATGGTATTGCTGAAAGCCAAATGAATACCCCGTAAACTTGGAAGATGTGACAAATAAAGTTCATCCAAATTATTGTTTAAAAGATTTATATCATATAGTAAATTACAACCTTGAAGATTTAAAAAGGAAAGTGAATCAGCCTGAATATATAATGAAGTTATTCCCATGTCATTGAGATCAAGGCTCAGTAGTGAAGGACAATTGATATGTAAGTAGGTCATGTTGGAAAATGACCTGATCCCTTCCAAACTCCTAATAGTTGGATTTGTAACCACCGGTAAGAAAGTAACCGCCTGCGCTTCTGTTAATTGAATCTCGTTATCTCCGTTGGTATCAATATTGGTTTCTGTTAACAAGAAGGTTTTAAATGCAGTATCTGGAATATTAACAATTTGTGCGCTTGTTGAACAGTAAGTTCCAAGGAAGAATAACAGTATATTAAATAATTTCATGGCTGTGTTATTTGATTGAGTATTGAATTCCCATGGCAAGTCCGGCAAAATGACTAGACTTATTAAACAACCGGTCATTGGAAGAACCCGGAGAAAAGTTCCATTTTACTATAGGGCTAACAGTGACGGATAAACTCCGTGTAAGCAGTTTTTCCAGCCGCAAGCCTGTTTGAAAGCCGGCAAGCATACCCGACTTTTTAGGTGTTGCAGGATTGGCAGTTAATTCACCGGGCCCCGTCTTATTGATTTCGTTGCAGTAAGCAGAAAATATAAGAAATTCTGCCCCACCAGTTAGTCCGAACAGCCATTTTGGTTTTTGTACCAGGTTCACTTGAATGAAAACAGGCATGGTCGCCCACTGATAGTTGTTCACTGCCCTGAGGGTTCTGGTTCCCTGCGAAATTGCATACACCGTATCTGGAACCAGCGCCGGCCCGCCAGGCCCGTCAACAAGCGTATTGATATAACTAAATTGTGTTCGTGTTTCAATCCCACTGATGGTAATCTTTTCATACATTTTTACATATTCAATACCTGCTCCAAGTTGGATGTGTTTCCCAATTCTCCGTTTCAGCATCAGGCCAAAAAATGCTGAAGGCTCGAGCCTTGACGATGCCACTGAAGAAGTGAAGTTTGTTGCTAAGTTGGCAATCAAGTAATTCCTTTTAAAAACAGCTGCTTCATTGTTCTCATTCACCGGGAATGACGGGGTGACCCTCCACTCAATAAACCAGTTTTTTTTCTTTGATAGATGACCTGGATTTTTCTTTTTACTGGTGGCTATATTAACTTCTTCATTTGTGGGGTTTTGTGCTATCGAGGGCAAGTCTTTTGATGCCAGTTGTAACAGGTGGTTATTGGGAATGCTGTAAGGGTGCTTAATAATTTCTGCAGGCACGATGGCACGGGTACCGAGGGCCGTATCAAGATCAGTTTCAGCAACGGTCCATTCATCAGTACCGGTACCAGGCGTAATGACATTCATCTTTGTTTTTCCGTTCTCATGGCCTTTCTTTTTGTTGCGGATGGGTTTGGCATAGGGTACGGAAGATGGTGGCAAATGATGGCGGCTATTTTTGAACATTGGCGAAACCTGTCCATCTCTCAATGGGGTGCTGCTTTCTACAGTGAGTTTTGTGGTAGATTGTTTTTCATCCACATTAACCTGGTTTTCAGTAAGGGAAATATCATCCTTTGTCATGTTGACATCACGAGGTTTCGTTGCTGTAGCTGTAAACTTATCTGGTACTGTGATTGGAGCATCGATTTTTTTAGATTGCGGGATTCCATTCTTTAGTGTCCCTTTTTCGTTGGTAAACGTACTTTCGGTTGTGTTTGCCTTAACGCTTTCTGTAGAACCAGCATTTACATAATTACCTGCAGCCAATGACACTGGGATATTTTTATTTCGGCCGTGTAAATGTGCATTCAATATCCAATATCCAGCGCCCAATAATATCAGGGCAGCCGGAAACCACCAGAAAAATAAACGGCGCTTTTTCTTCCTGCCCTGGATATTGTCCCAGGCATCGGAAGGCACTGTTGATGCGTGCTCATGGGCTTTTTGTTGTATAATCTCATCAAATTCATTCATATAATAATGGCTTTGTATTTTTTATTAATCAACTGCTGCAAGTACTTCCTCGCTTTAAATAATTGCCCCCTCGATGTACCAGCTTCTATTTGTAAAAGGGATGCAATTTCTTCGTGTGAATAGCCTTCAATCACCGATAAATTAAAAATCATCCGGTAACCGTCGGGCATACTCCTGATCATGGCATGGATCTCATCTTCGCTCATCTTAGAAAGTACCGAAGGGTCAACCGGTTGGTCATGCATCAAAGAAATATCTGTCGCTTTAACATGCACATTTTTTTTGATGATCCGGATGGCAGTGTTGGCAAAGATCCGGCGCATCCATCCTTCAAAACTCCCTTCATTCCGGTATTGATGAATGTATTTGAACAAGCGGATAAAACCTTCTTGCAAAATGTCTTGTGCCAGCTCAGGGTCATTCGCATAACGAAGGCATACCGACATCATTTTGCCAGCATACCGGTTGAACAATGCTTTTTGAAAAGCATGTTTCTCTTCAATACATCCTGCTATCATTTCCTGGTCGGTCAATAAGGTACTGTTTACTGTATTTCGTTGAATCAATTACTCATCCAATTACATATCCCGTTTAATGTTGAAATTGCAGGAGAATGTATGATTGGTATTTGTATTTAGGTTTTTTATGTTACCAGAAAGGTTACCTGAAATATATTCTCCTATCAATCCGTAATTTGTTATCGTTACATTCGCTGGGTTAATAAACTGGTAGGGGGCGTTGAGGGTAAGCAGATCTCCCGTAACCGGGTATGTACCGGCAGAACCACCCCCATTAAAACTAAGATTGAATACAACTGCATTCCCATTTAATAAATCTGTTGCCTTAATCGTGGTAGTATTGGATGCGAAATTGTAATTCCCATCAAATAAATGCTGCGGCAATACCAGGTTGCTATTAAAAGCATCGAGGTTATATGTAATGTTTTCCGATAACGGCGCTGAACAAGCATTAATCGTTCCAATTGTATTCGTGCCAGAAATTACAGAAATATTCCCAATAGCACTTTGCTGCCCTGTGGTTCGGTCAAAAGCTATGTAACTGGCAGTAGAAGCAGGGCAAACGAATCCAGCCAATGAAAATTGGCCATTGTCAATTTCTATCACATTGCCTGATACTCCTCCAGTAATGATAACGTATCCATCAGTTACTGCCAAGCCGCTGCAATTTTTTACAGTACCTTCAAACACGCCTGCATTCATTTCCAAATTAACTTTAATGCTCCCAAGTGTTACCGGTAAATTGCTGGTATTGATTTGTTGCAGGGTATAGCTGTTGCCACAAGGCAATTGTATATATATGCGTAAACTGCTGTTTGCCGGGATTTGTCCGATGATAACGCCATTGTCATCTGTATAGTCAGTCCGTACCGAATTTGGCACAGCATTGATAGCGATACTCACAGCTATATTCGGAAGCGGGTTCAGGTTGTCATCCAAAATCTGTGCGCTGAAGCTAACTGTGCTGTTGGGGATATCAACATTCCAGTAAGAAAAATGGCTGACGGTTCCGGTATACATATTACCCGATTTTACCGCAACCGATTCTTCCATCCAAATTCCTTTCTGTTCATCAAAATGCCAGAGAGGTATCTTGTTGGGGGCATTGGCTGCCAGTGAAGGCGGAATGGGCATTTGTATAACAGCATTGTTACCCGGAGCCAACTGCAACTCCTCACCTGCATCGCCCGTGAGCAGTACACCCAGCATGCCATAGGTAGTGAGCAATGTAATATGGCCTGCAGTATCAATGCCACGCAGGTCGCCCGGCATGGTTGCCTGGGTTTGCTCCATATTGGCAGGGTTAAACCAATGCGCCGCCACTTGCACAGCCCCTGAATAAGACGCCCCACTTGATTTTATAACCATCGCATTGCCGGGAATTTGAACAGTTGCGCCACCGGGGATATTGATGGAGCCACCTGTTCCCGAAGGGAAACTACCATGATTGGCCAGAGGCACCAGTTGCAAACTGCAAAAATGCTTTTTGCCTTCCACTGGCAGGAAGCTTTTATAGCCTGTAAAATAACCCGGCTTACTTACCTGCAACAAAGCAACCGATTTGGGAAATGACACATTGTTTATCCTGAAATATCCCATGGCATCCGTTTGCACAGTAAATATGCCTGCTTTTACAGTAGCCCCCTGCATTGCAATGCCCGATTCATTGTATATAAAGCCCTGAACACTGGCAATGACCTGGGTAGAAAAATCTGGAATAACCGGCGGCACTGTCTCTGAAAAATCCTCCTCAACCGAATTTTTTTTACAGCCAACCCATAAACAACAAGTAGCAGCCATGGCTAACAGAAAAATTTTTGCATGCTTCATCTTAAAACATTTATTATAAGATACAGATTTTTTCCTTGTCGTTTGCCGGCGTATCAACGAATTCAATTTTTTTTACGCTGGCTTTTATTAAATCTAGCGTATGATGAACCCGGCTTTTGTTCAATACGCGGCTTCACAGGCGTCGCACTCTTGTGCACTTTGCCAATTGCAGCTTTTAAAATTTTTAATTTTATTATTATCTTCAATAAAAATCAACACATGGTAACCCTTCACTATTCGGTGGATATGAAAGCCAGTGCCCAGGTTGTATGGGAGCATTTATGGAAGGACGCATCATACCGTAAGTGGACTTCAGCATTTATGGAAGGTTCGTATGCACAGAGTACCTGGGAACAGGGAGCAAAAATTTATTTTCTCACGCCATCTGGCGAGGGCATGTATGGGGTAATCGATAAATTGGTGCCTCAGGTGGAAATGACCTTCAAACACCAGGGAGAAATAAAAGCAGGGGTAGAGGAGGACAAAAACTGGCAGCATGCATCGGAATCATATAAACTTGAAGAAAAGAATGGGGCAACAACCGTCAACGTAACGCTCACCATGGATGATGCCCATAAAGATTATGAGAACTATTTCAATGAAGCTTTTCCAAAAGCGCTTTCCATATTAAAAGAAATTTGTGAAAACTAACTATCAATTCATGGGTATCATCCAAAAGCCTATCCGGTTCAAAAAAAATGGTTTGCTGCATACATATTTGCCCATAGTGCTAATGCGAACCATCGCATTGCTGTTGCTCACTTTTTCATTAACTACCGCCATTGCCCAGGATTTTGAACCGCCAGAAGAGTACCAGCTTGTAAAAAAAGAGGATTATGCCACTTACGAAAAAGATATCGTTGCAGCGGCAAAATGGCTCCTGGAAACGCCTGTGAAAACCGACCGCTATAAAAGAAAACTGGTAAGCAAGTTTGTTTTTGATTGGGTGAATGGGAGCCCTACGGTTTTTTGTGGGATTCCGGATATCATCTTCGATTTTGAAAAAAAGAATGACGGTTTTCTTATCCTGTATATGAGCGCTGTGGCCAGGTATGTGCTGGAAAACAATTATTCCACCGAAGTGAAACCAAAATATCTATTCGCCATCAACAGCGTCATCGATTTTTATACAAGCAATGAAAAACACCTCAAGAAGGATAAAAAAATGACCCGCTTGTTAGAGGCAAAGGCGGAGGGCACCCTTGCGCAATGGATGGATGAGAATATGAAAATGGATAAATAGTAGTCCGTAGTCCCAGGTATAACTACCGTTAATGCGCACCTGTTAATTCTTCCTGGTTAATCCATTTGCTTTATAGCAGCATCTATCCTTTTTCCTGCAAAGTAGCCCACTATTAAACCTGCTGCAGCAGCAGCCAGTAAAACGATCCAGCCACTTTCGGGATCGGCCATCCATGCAATACCGATTGCAAACAGGGTACAAAGGGCAACCGTAAAAGGCCATACAGATTTTTTCTTTTTTTCATGTGGGATAAAATCAACATGATGGGCATGATGTGCTTTTCTTTTTCGTGATTGGGGCATAATATATAATTTATTTTTTCCTATTCTTTTACCAATGAAAGTTCGTATAGCTGCAACCGGTATAAAATGATGTGTATTAGTACAAAAGATGAACTATGTCAGATTTCTTGGAGTATTGCTACCTCAAATTTGGAATTCAATGAAATTTGATTAATTTAGAGTTTAAATCTCCACAGAAGCCTTACCCAAATTATCCTCTGTACAAACTTCCCCCGTACGTCTTTTTATTCTTTTTAACCTTAAATGATATTGTCATGAGGAAAATCTGTACGCTTATTTTGATCCTGGCATCGGCCTATGCATATGCTCAACCTTTTTCTACTGGCAGGAGAACGGTGGTATTTTATGATAACCTGCGCAGCAGCAGGCCTGTACCCACCGATTTGTACTATCCAGCCAATACCGCCGGAACCAATGTTCCGCTGGCAACAGGGGTTACCCGGTTCCCCGTAGTTGTATTTGGCCATGGGTTCCTTATTGGTACCAATGCCTACCGCTGGCTGGCCGATTCACTCGTGAAAAATGGTTATGTGGTAGCCATGCCTGCCACGGAAGATGGCATCACGCCATCTCATCTCGATTTTGGCCTCGATCTCAGCTTCCTCGCCAGCCGCATTACTTCTTTAAATGACTCTTCGGCTTCGTTCTTATTTCAACGGGTGATAAAAAGGGCAGCCATCTCCGGACATTCGATGGGTGGGGGTGCCAGTTTCCTGGGTGCTGCGGTACCCAATCCTGCAGTAAGGGCAGTGTTCAATTTCGCTGCTGCAGAAACCACGCCTTCGGCAACGGCCGCCGCTGTACTCAATGTAAAACCAACACTTATTTTTAGTGGCAGCAGCGATTGTGTGGTACCCGATTCGGTGCAAAATGCCATGTATAACAGCATCCTGTTCGCCTGCAAAACATATGTGAACATTACCGATGCTTTGCATTGCCAGTTTGCTAATAACAACCTGATATGCCGTGCTGGAGAAATTGTTTCGGGCTGTGGGTTTACTTCTTTGCCTTCCAGTACCGTATTCAATAAAACAACATCGTTGCTCGTGCCTTTCCTTGATTTCTATCTTAAAGATGTTTGTATCAGGGGTGAGGTATTTGTAGCAACATACAACAATATGACAGGCATCACTAAACGCCGTTCATGCCTGCCGTTCCCTTCCTGTGGGGTCGTTCCGGTAAAACTCAATAGTTTCACTGGCAAAGCCGAAAAGGGAAGGAATATGTTGTACTGGTCAACTTCTACAGAGGAAAATGCCGATCATTTTGAACTGGAAAGAAGCATAGATGGTGTGGCATTCAACCGCATTGCTGATGTGCTGGCCAAAGCAGCTACAGGTGCCAGTTACCAGTTCGCCGACCAATACCCTTATTCGGGCAATAACCTGTACCGGCTTAAAATGGTTGACAAAGACGGCAGCTATGAATATTCTGCTATCGTAAAATTATCATCGGAAAAGAAAGCAGTTACAGTTACACAATTGTATCCTAACCCGGTTAGTAACCTGTTAAACCTGCAATTCCAGGCCGAAAAAGCCACTTCGGTACAATACCTGATTGCTGATATTGCCGGTAAAAAAATAAGTTCAGCCACACTCAAACTAAACAGCGGTATCAACAACCTGCAAATGTCTTTTGAAGGCTGGGCACCTGGCATATATTTACTACAGTATTTTGATGTCAATAGACAGCCATTGGGCACTTTCCGTATTGTAAAAAAATAACTGATAAAAACCCGGTATCACTGCACCTTGTTTTACAAGGTGCTTTTTTATGCCCGGAAGAGCTTTATTCACTGCAAAAAAACCATTATTTTTAAGGTTCAACCAGGCCTTATGAATACAATTGTATCAATCATCAACCAGGTATACGACTTACAGCAACGCATTCAGTCAATGCCCGATGCGGCGCAGTTTGAAAGGAATTTTAGCAGGCTTCAGCATACTTTCGAAGAAGAAGGGTTTATCATCAGGGACCCCCTGCATGAAACCTATTCGGAATCCCGGACCGATTATGAAGCCAGCATCGTTGGCGACCCTGCAGCAAAAATGACCATTACAAGGGTGTTGAAACCTGCAGTTTACCAACGAAACGGGCAGGATCTCCGCCTTATTCAAAAAGCTATTGTAATTGTAGAAAAATCGAAGTGACCATGAAAGCTGTGAACATTGGAATTGACCTTGGAACTACCAATTCCCTCATTGCCTGTTTTGAAAAGAACCAGGTAAAAGTATTTCGAAATCCTATCGGCCAAAAAGAAACACTGGCTTCAGTCGTTGCTTTCAGGAAAGAGCGCATACTCGTAGGCGATAAAGCAAGGGAATATCTTTCAAAAGACCCTATCAATGTATTCGGTGGTTTTAAAAGAAAAATGGGTACCGATGAACGTTATTATGTGGTGAATATAGATGAAAATGTTACCCCGGTTGAATTGTCTTCTTATGTACTCAAAGAATTAAAGAATTTCCTTCCTGCTAACACATCGCCTGAAGCATGTGTGATTACAATTCCTGCTTCATTCGACAGCATGCAGAGCAATGCAACCATTAAAGCAGGCCTTGCTGCTGGTTTTAAAGATGTATTCCTGCTGCAGGAGCCCATAGCTGCCAGCCTCGCTTTTTTCAATTCCAATACAGGCGCCAATGATAACAAGAACGGAAACTGGCTGGTATACGACTTAGGTGGGGGTACTTTTGATGTGGCGCTGGTGAGAGCAACTGAAGGGGATTTAAAAGTAGTAGACCATGAAGGGAACAATTTTTTGGGTGGAATGAACTTCGATGCGGCCATTATCGACCACATTGTT
>JBPOHG010000030.1:0-6789 GCA_052035835.1 Bacteroidota bacterium
GTGAAATGTGGGAAAGGTTTGGTTATTACCTTATGATCGGCATTTTTACTTTCTACCTGAAAGATGCCGTGAATGGTTTTAACATGGATGAAAAAGATTCAGCCAGTTTATATGGCACTTTTATTGCCCTTGTATTTTTCACTCCTTTTCTGGGTGGATTAATTGCCGACCGCTATCTCGGCTACAGAAAGAGCATTATCCTGGGAGGATTACTTATGGGGCTTGGCTATTGCCTGATGAGTGTACACAGCATCAGCATGCTCTATGTTTCTATGACACTGGTGATTGTGGGCAATGGATTTTTTAAACCCAATATTTCTACCTTACTCGGCAATGTATATTCTACCCCTCAGCATATTGCTCAGAAAGATGAAGGGTATAATATATTTTATATGGGCATCAATATCGGTGCTTTTATTTGTAATTTTTTTGGAGCCGCATTGTATACTACTATTGGATGGGGCGCTGCTTTCATTGCTGCAGGAGTTGGTATGTTCATTGGGGTGATTACCTTTATAGCAGGTACGAAACACTATGCTGCTTATGATACAAGAAAACCTTTGCAGCCCGGCGATATGCCGCTATGGCAGATCCTAGCGATGGTGATTCTGCCTTCTCTTATTTTTGGTGTAATTGGCTGGTTTATCAAAGGTGATGCATACATTTTTGATTCTAACTCAACCGACGCTTTCATTTTTGCCTGTATACCTGTCCTGGTTTTTTATGTGGTGTTGCTCATCAGGAGCAATGCCAACGAACGCCCTGCAATGGGGGCCATGCTCGCGATTTTTGCTGTAGTCATACTTTTTTGGGCCATCTTCAAACAGAACGGATCGGCGCTCAATACCTGGGCAAGCAGATATACCGAACGGCATGTAAGCGGAGCCAGCGACCAGGTTTTCAGTTCATTGAAACTAACGGAAACGGTTACCTATAAACAAGATTCTGTAACAAAAACGGATGAACAATTCAGGAAAATAAAAATAGACGGCAAAGAAATTAAAGAAATCAACTACCCTGCCTACTTCAAAAACATCAACCCCGAAAAAGAAGCGCTCAAAGAAGGTGACCAGTTAAAAGTATGGGTCCCCAGCCTCAGCCAATCCATCAATCCTTTCTGGGTCATTGTACTTACGCCATTGGTTGTTGCATTTTTCACCTGGTTGAGGAAAAGGCAAAAAGAACCTTCAACCCCCACTAAAATTGCTTTTGGTTTGCTCATATCGGCACTCTCTGTTTTTGTGATGGTAGCTGCTGTCAAAGCAGGTAACAACGGAGCAGAAAAAGTAAGCGTATGGTGGTTGATCGGGAGTTATGGTGTAATTACCATCGGAGAATTGTTTTTAAGCCCGATGGGATTATCACTGGTTTCGAAGCTTAGCCCGGTTAGGATCACTTCGCTCATGATGGGCGGCTGGTTTCTCTCTACTTCTATCGGCAATAAGTTAAGCGGGATACTCGCCAGCAAATGGGACCAGTATGATGATAAAGCGAGTTATTTCTGGCTAAACTTTTTTTTATTATTCGGCGCTGCCGTATTTCTTTTTATTTTACTTAAATGGCTCAATAAAGTGATGCGTGAAAAAGGTGTTCATTAAGTAACCAGACTCCATTACATTGATTAGATGAAAAAACATTTTGTATTTGCTTTTGTCCTATGCCTTATATCTGCAATCGTTACCGCACAGGACCCCCGGAAATTGATTGACAGCCTTTATCAAAAGGCATTGTCTGCCAAAACAGATTCGGCATATGTGCTTGATCTACTGGCTGCTTCCAGCAGCGCATTCGAATTCGACCGTGCCAGAAGCCAGCAAATGATGACCATGGCCATGGTAAAAGCAGACGCCAGCAGGAATACCAAACTCATTACAGATGCCATTATTATGCAGGCAAATATTTATGCCGGCAGAAGCACTATTGCTACCAATATTGATACCGCATTTACCTATGCCCAAAAAGCATATGATATTGCCGCGGGCAGCAATTTGCCTTTGCAACAAGGATGGACGAACATTACCATGGCAAAAGTTTGGCGTTTAAAAGAACAAAATGACAAAGCCTTACAACACAATCAACAGGCGTTGATGTTTGCAAACATTTGCAAGGATGATAGTTTATTGGTAATCGCTCATATCGGCCTAGGAAATACATTGCTGGAAAAAAGCCAGAAGCTGGACGCATTCCGCAATTACATGACTGCCTTAGACCTGGCCGACCAGTCGGAAAGAAAAACACTGCTTGCTCTTGCCTACAGAAAATTATCAGATTTTTATGCCAATATTCAGCAATATGAGAAATCGAAAGATTATCTGTACAAACAACTTTCACTGGCAAAGGAATCCAATGCAGATTTATATGAAATCATACCCTTATATTCTGCTATTGCACTAAGAAACATCAGTGCAAAACAATATGACCTTGCTGAAGCATATCTCGATTCGGCAATGGCAATATGCGACAAAGCCAATAAGCCAATGCTGAAACTGAACTTACTCGACCCTTTCTTTATGCTTTATTTTTCGAGCAACAACCCACAAAAAATTTTCGGGCTGCTACAGGATAAAAAAGATCTGATTGATATGATTAAGTCAATAGGTTTTACCTCCCCCATTGATTTTCTTATTGGTGCAGCATATGCAGAACTAAAGCAATTTGACAGTGCGCATGTTTATTACAAAAAAGCCGAACCTTTTTACATGTTTCAATCGGCACCCGTGAACAGGCAATACTATATGCGCTCTTATGCCGATCTATATAAAAAAGAACAAAACTGGACTAAAGCCCAGGAAATTTACCAGCAGGTATTCGACAATGTAAAATTAACCGGCGACCTCGAAAATCAGCGGGATGTTGCAAAGGAACTGGATACTATTTATCAGCGATCGGGCAATTTTCAGCAAGCACATTTGTATGCGGGCATATACAGCAAACTAAACGACAGCCTTCAACAACTTTCCAAAGAGAAAGACCTGTTGTCGGTTGAAGTAGAAAATGAAAATAAACGCAAAGAACGGGAACAGGCCAGGCAAAGAGAAGAGCAGAACCGAAGGCATAATATTCAGTACATGGGTATAACCGTAGCCATTGCTGCTATTTTCCTGTTGCTAACTTTAATGGGGCTGTTTAAAATTTCCAAATCAACGATTAAGATCCTTGGATTTTTTGCATTTATCTTTTTATTTGAATTCATCATCCTGCTTGCCGACAACCAGATACACCACTGGACGCACGGCGAACCCTGGAAAATCATTTTAATAAAAATAGGATTGATTGCTGTCCTCCTGCCCTTGCACCACTGGCTTGAGGAAAAAGTGATACACTACCTCACCAATAAAGACTTACTCAGCAACAGCAGGTTTAAATTCATGAGTGCAAAACTGAAGAGCCCTGCCGATGGCCATGCTAAATAAAATCGAGTTGATTAAATGTGTTGCCCAGGATGGCTTTATCATCGGCTCCCAGCCATTTTTTGAGCACAGTTGCATACACCGATTTAAAATCAACACTATGCTGAAGGTCGCCGTCTTTTAAATCTGTAAGGATGGGCAATGCATTCAGCAAGCCTTGTCGTTTTAAACCACCGCCCACAAAAAACATATTGTTGGCTGTGCCATGATCGGTACCATTGCTGGCGTTTTGTGAAACCCGCCTTCCGAACTCCGAAAAAGTCATCAACATCACATCATCAAAGCGGTTATTATTTTTCATGTCGGCACAAAAAGATTTAATGGCATCATTCAGTTCTGTAAACAACCTTTTTTGCTGGCCATCCTGGTTGATATGTGTGTCAAAGCTTCCCAGGCTTACATAATATACTTTTGTTGTAATATCGGAAAGTATAAGCGAAGCAATTGTTCGCAGGTTTTTTCCTAATTCTGTAGCGGGGTAATTGGATGCTGCGGCCCGAACCATGCTTTGTTGGTAGATATAATCTGCACTACTGATCGTTTCCCTCATCGTTTTGTACAAATAATCTACTGTTTCCTCACTGCGTGCATGGGTTGTACTGATATCTTTAAAAAAAGGCACATTGCTGCTGTTGTACAATCGCCGGGGATCTTTAAAGGACAGCCCCGACTGGCCATCCCCTTTCATTGCGAGGCTGAGCATATCGTCTATCTCCAATGCCTGAACGGGTTTATCGCATCCTTTGCATTGTGCATCAAGGTAACGTCCCAGCCAGCCGGTATTTACATACTCCTTGCTGTCACTAGCCGAATGCCAGATATCCATACTGCGAAAATGCGACCGGTCGGGGTTCGGATAACCTACACCGTTAAGTATCGCCAGGTTTCCCTCATCGTACAAAGATTTAAATGCCTGCAATGCCGGATTGATGCCGGCTTCATCGGTCAGTTGAATCGCTTTGGATTTTTCTATCGCAAGCCGGGGCCTTTCCCTGTAATAAATATCATTGCGGTATGGGATCACAGTATTCAGTCCGTCATTACCTCCGCTTAACTGAACAACTACCAGCACTTTATTGCCAGGCGGAACAAGCTGTTTTGTTTCAAAGGCTTTTAAAAACTTAGGCAACATCAACGAAGCGGTTGCCAGTGAACCTATTTGAATAAAATCTTTTCTGCGGATGATCATTTGTGTTCGTTAACGGTGAAATAAAGTGATTAACATAACTGGTACTCAGGGGTACTCATCAGGTTGATGATGCCACTACTGATAAATGCTTCCCTGCTTGCGGCATCCTGGTAACGGCTTAAAAGCGCAATAGAAGGGCGGCTACCCGATTGCAACACTACATTGGCAAGCTGCTCCGTTAGTTGCTCCCTCGGTGTTTTCTCAAATATTTTATATACCAAATCCCATTGAATCATCCCCGAAATTCGTTTGGAACCAAATGTTTTGCTTTTCCCTGCCAACCGTTCTTCCTTCTGCTTTCCCATGTCTAGGTCATCATCGCTTTTGGCGCTGATATTGATCATTTCATTGGCAGCCAGCAACCTGGGGATCTGCAGGCGAACCATCAGTGTGCTGCTGTCTATCCAGTTTCTCCCACCGGGCCAGCCGGCTACATTGGGAGGAAAAAATAACACCTGCCCCAATACTTTCTGAAATAAAAGCTGGGTTGCTTCTTGCTCCAATTCGAGCGGCAATAACCGCCTGATGCCTGCCAGCAACTCTACCGGTGACTTGATGCGGTTGCCAATATTTTTTTCTGTATAAAACCATTCACTCAAAAAAATATCTTCCAGCAGGCTTTTAATTTCATAACCACTTTCATAAAAACGGTTCGCCAGCCATTGAACTTTTCCCTCATCGGGCTGTTCATTTACAAGGTAACGGTAAAGCTTACGTGTAATGTAAACAGCTGTTTGCCGATTGTTAAGCAACATATCTAATACATCGTCGCCGTTAAAATTCCCCGATTTGCCAAAAATGGTCTTAGTGCCATCGTCGTGCTGGTATTTCCTGAATTCAAAACTACCACTGAGGTTGAACCCCCAGCCCGTAAAAGCCCTGGCAGCTTCCTTGATATCTGTTTCTGAATAATGCCCCCGCCCTAATGTGAACAACTCCATCACTTCACGGGCAAAGTTTTCATTCGGCTTTTTCTTCCTGTTTTGTTGGTTATTGAGAAACTGGAGCATGGCAGGCGATTTGCTGACTTCTTTTAATAAATCGCCAAAATTGCCCAATGCATTTGTTCGAATCGTATGCAAAAGCTCCTGCTGAAAATAACTGTTGATCACCCTGCATGCAAAGTGCCCGTGCCAGAAAAGGCTCATCTTTTCCCTGAGTTGCGATTCACTATTGATCATCTCATCAAGCCAGCGTAAGTTGAGGTTTTTAAGGTCTTCCCTCGATTGCTGGCGCATTTTTTTCTGGTTTTCCTTTTTTTCATCCGCATTCATTTTTGCTGCTTTTTCAAGGTCAACCACCTCTTTTATTCCATTAAATAGCCCATCAAAGAGGTTTGCGGCCACTTCAATTTTTTCTGGCTTTCTTTGAGATGTAGAAAGCAGGAGTTGCCAAAGTTGCCGTTGAGATACAGATTCCAACGATGCAGCGTTCTCTGCCATTGGCCCAAATGCTGCACGCCACAATAAATGCTGATTCTTTAGCCGATTGGAAATAATCATAAAGAGATAATAAAAAGAACTTTTAAGACCATCTGAAAAAGCAATGGTTTAAAAGCCCCGCTTGAAATATGAAAGATAATTTTACGCTTTGTTTTGTAATTTGTATGTTAAATATCCCTAAAGATGCTAAAGGTTTTTAAATACCTTTCTCCCTTAACGATTTATATAGCAGCTTATACTTCATTCACCAATACCGGATGGTTAACATGGCTGCCCATGTTGTATGCCTGGGTATTGGTTCCTGCAACAGAACTTTTGCTACAGCCCAACCCGGCGAACCTGGATGCTGCAGAAGAAGAAATGGCAAGAAAAAACCGTTGGTATGATTATATGTTATACATCATTGTGCCATTTCAATATGCAGCCTTGTTTATTTTCCTTTCTTCATTGGAAACTGCCACACTGCATTGGTGGGAAATAGCTGGCAGGGTGGCAAGTATGGGTTTGCTTTGCGGCACATTTGGAATCAATGTAGCACATGAATTGGGGCACCGCATACAACCATTTGAACAATGGCTTGCAAAATCATTACTGGCAACTTCTCTTTATATGCATTTTTTTATTGAGCACAACAAAGGCCATCATAAGAACGTAGCAACGCCTGAAGACCCCAGTAGCGCCAGGCTCAATGAACCGGTATACAGTTTTTATTTCAGGACTATCTTTTTCTCCTATATATCTGCCTGGA
>JBPOHG010000036.1:0-7074 GCA_052035835.1 Bacteroidota bacterium
ACAAATCATCTACTTTATCAAAAGAAATGCGGGTGTTTTACTGGCACTCATGCTGCTGACCAGTGTTTTTTCATCCTGTCAAAAAAACAATGACCTGGCCGATCAAAACCAACCAGGAAACAATGAAGCTGAAGTGGTAGCCCGTGCCCGTTCACTGGAAACCACTCTACCGCAACAGGTTGCCAATGAAGCTGCATCACTAAACATCGGCGATGAAGCACGAAATGGGAACAGGAATATCGTTGAAATTGCTCTGTCAAATGCTAATTTCAGTTCACTGGTGGCTGCTGTTGTAAAAACCGGTTTAGCCGGAGCACTATCCGATCCATCAGCAAACCTTACTGTTTTTGCACCAACCAATGCAGCTTTTGCTTCTCTGCCCGCGCCTTTTAACAATGCAGCAAACATTAATGCCATCAGTGATGCAGGCCAGATTAATTTTTTGAGAAATGTTTTACTGTATCATGTTATCGGCTCCGAAGTGTTTAGTTCACAGGTATCTAATGGAAGAAGCAGTGCACCAACACTGAAACCTGCCTCCGGCAGCAACGACAATACATTGTACCTCTCAAAAACAATTGGCATTATACGATTGAATGGAAACTCAACCGTTATCCTGCCAAATGTAAATGCTACAAATGGGGTTGTGCATGTTATCAATAAAGTGCTGTTATTCCCAACCAATAACATTGCTGAAATAGCAATCACAAACCCGGGATTGAGCAGCCTGGTAGCAGCTCTTGTGAAAACAAATCTTGCTCCTGTATTTTTTGCTGCAGGCGACTACACTGTATTTGCACCAACAGATGCCGCTTTTGCAAAGTTACCTGCACCATTCAATAATGCATCAAATATTTCATCCATAACAGATGCCTCACAAATAGCTGCACTTTCTAATATCCTTCGCTACCATGTTTTCAGTAGCAGGTATTTTAACTGGGACCTGGGAATATTGAGCCGTATCAGTACGCTGGCAGATGCCCCTAACAATAAACTTACAACAGTATTGGGTTTCAATACCGGCTGGGTGAAAGGTGATAAAAACAACAACTTCTCAAATATTAATCCGGGTGATATCCTGGCAACAAATGGCGTTATCCATGTAATCAATGATGTTCTGCTTCCAAAATAATATCCTATACTATTGATGTTGAGTTTTTGATGAGGTAAGCCCTGCATATTGCAGGGCTTTTTGTATAACAGATAATAGCATCAGTTTATCAACTTATAATATAACCTCACAATGGATTCTCCTTAGAACATCCCGGATTTTCCCCTTGCTGTAGAGGAAAAACCATGTATAAAATAAAGGGGAAATCTAAAAAAAGAGGAGGAATCCCCCTCTTTCATTTGGGTTGCCAGGTGATTAGTTTAGCTGTTCATTCATCATCTAAAAAAATTACCCATGCCTCCTGTTAATAAAAAAGACGTGTTCGTCATTTTGGCCGAACTAAAAAGAAGCATACTTGGCATCAGTGACCAACCAAAACAAATGGATGGATTTATCGTATCGTTTTTGCCAACCGGACAGGCCATTAATCCGGATGACTTCAAAAAACCCTGGAAACCAAATATATCTATTAATAACCCTGCAGCCCCGCCATCTCCGGATACAGTAACTCCGGATATTGGTAAGAGATATGAAAGCCTGGCAAATACCTGCACGCTGGTAGACAGTAAAATAAGGATCAATGAAGTGTACCAGGCAATTGAAGACAGTTCTACGATCAGCCAGAGTTGGGAAATAATTATCAATGGCGCCAATGTAGTACCTCCCGTACCGGCACAAGCAGCATTTCAAAAAGAACAACGTGATAAGTACCTTCCCAGGCTCAGAAAAACCATCAAAGATGAAGATGGCGAGGAAGTAGAAGTAGATACCAGAGAATACAAATCCTACAGGGAATACAGGGAGAAATACTGGGCTGCATTGAGAAAATACAGCAATGAATACATGGTGGCAATGAGCAACACCATCACTGCAAACATGTGGGGTATTACCGGAAAAATCCCGCTGGGCGAAGCAACCAGTGCCTGGAATGAATGGACTTCCCTGGGCAATAAGCAGTTTATTGAAGAGGCAATAGACAACCTTGCTGCAATGGGAAGTGATGCTGCTGCACACATGATCGCGGAAGCAAAGAAAAAATTTGAGGCGTTTCGCATTGCTACAAATGGGATTATTCCGGTTACAAGCCAATACGTAGAAATATTTCCAAGCAACTGGTGCGAAAAAAATGCAGGCGAAGATGGATGGACGAATTATGATTACACCTGGGAAAAAGAAACCGTTGTTAAAGACAGCGAAACGACCAGCTTTAGTGCAGGAGGTGGCATCTCATTGGGTTTCTGGAGTGCCAAAGCAAATGTGAGCTACGGTAAAAGAGAGGAACATTCAGATAGAAAACTCGACAACCTGGAAATAAAAGTGAGTTATGCAATCCTCGATGTAAACAGGCCCTGGCTTGATACGTTGCTTTTCGACATGAACACATGGTACCTGGTAGGAAAGCACAAAAAAGGAGACATTTCAACCGGGAAAATGGACCAGGTTTTTCCTTCAACCGGTGCCGACACCTGGCTTCCTTTAATCCCCAAAAAAATAATTGCTATCAAAAACCTGTGGATTAAAGCTACCGGTATTCATGAGCACTTCGATGCCCTTACAACATCCGTAGGGGTTGGCGGTTCGGTAGGAATAGGCCCATTTAGTTTAAGTGGCAATTATAGCAAAAGCAAAAGCCATTCATCATTCACCGCCGAAAAAGAAGGAGAAGGATTAAGCGTAAAAGGTGTTCAGATTATTGGATGGATCAGCAACCTGGTTCAGGAATGCCCAAAGATCGACTCACCAGAATAAATACCAAATCAATATCGCATCACCCGTAATCGTATCAATATGGCACTTAGCCTCTCTTCCATTTACAAACCTGTGAATGATTTTTTCCTCGAAAAATTCAATACAGGTATTAATACGCTGTTGTCATTTCGATTCGACAAATTCGGTTCTACCATTTCTGATGATGATTTTATTGACCCCGATGATACTGCACCTGAAGCAGGTGCTTTAGAGAGTTTTTCATACCTGGTAAACAGGGTGCCGATTGAGGATCCTGATGGAATAAATGTTTTGTTTGGTTTGGCAGATATTGATGAGGAATACCACATGCTACTGCAAAGTTCACTTCCTGCAGTAATGATTGACCAGCCAGACAGTGATGCAATTATTTCAACATTTTCCAAAATCAAATCAGATGCGCTCTTATCATGGGAAAATGGAACATTGGTAAGCACCAATGGCCTGGCAACTTCTTTCCGGCTTGCAAATGCAAGTCCCTCCGATTGGTATAACAAAGAAAAGAACGACAACTGGTCCTCTCATTCGTTTGAAATAAAAAGCACTACATCCCCAGCTGCAGGCGGAGGCGCAGCTTCTATCCCTCAACTTTGGAAATTAAAACTAAATGAAACAACACTTACAAACATACTTCCATCACTAAACAAGAGTAGCCAGGTAAATCCAATTGATATCCGTAATGATGTGGCAAAATCAAAGCCTGTGCCACCTAAGTTGATCGGCAGGAAATCTATTAAGGTTATCGATCACCGTGCCAACAGAAAAAAAAAGATAGTTAGTGACCAAAGAATAAAAGCTGTGAGAACTGTTAGCATACATGACCATAGATCAACCCCGGTAACAAGCCGAACACAGTTAAATTTAAGAAACAGCCTTGCCAATTTAGGAGTAAGGAACAGGTTGGCAGTATTACATTATATAAGGGAAAAGGCCCCTGTTGCCCCTTCAAAAGTTTCATCACTAAAAGTAAAATTTGATTACTGCTTTGTGAGTATCGACAGGCCGTGGCTCTCGAATCCCTTCCTCAATAACAAAAACTGGTATCTCCCAGGTGTTTTAAAAGGCGCTGAAACAACACAAAACGATGGAAGCAATATGGTGAGTATTCCAATTGGGTTTGTTGCAATTAAAAATCTAAGCATAGAAGCCAATTGGAGTGATACGGATATAGAACTCTCAAAAAATGCCACAGACTTTGGCCCTTTTGAAGTAAACTCAACCATCATAAATAATCAATTAACCCATGATGGCATTCAGGTGATTGGATGGGTTATACAAAAAATGCCCGAACTGCCACCAAACAATCCTCCGGTATAAAGAACAACAAAAATCAACATCATTTAAAAATAATTTTTATGTCAACAGTCAACTATGGGTCCAGGAAATTATTTGAAAGTGCATTGGGCACTTCTACTTCACCAATTATGATAAAAGACATCATTGCACTTATTGATGTTGACGAAGCGGGTGAAATTGGTTATTACCCACATGAACTCATCACTCGTGTACTTTTAGACCACCGGTTTTTGGCGGTTAAAAACGATGCCATCATCAAAGAGATGTTTGGAATAGAAACGAATGGTTTTAATATCATTTACTACAGCGAAAATTCCGACATCAAACCACTCGAAGTAAGCGGCGTAAAAACCAGCCAGAGTATAAGGACCAGTATATATGCAGTTCAGGATATACCAGCCATACAAACGCTGATAGATTTTACACTCGAAATTGCCAGTCCGCAAACAACAGTTACAGAAACCTCAAAACTGGGGTCGGAAATTTCCGGAACTGGCGGTGGAATCGGAAGCAAGATTGTAGCAGAATGGAGTAAAGGCACATCCTTTACATACTCGTCCTCATTCATGTATAAGTTTACACTTAAGATAACGCAGGAAGTAAAAGCAGACCAGTCGGGCAGGATAACACTAGAACTCATTCCATTTTATGGCGTAAAACAACGCACTAAGATAACATTCAAAAGCACCGAACTGGATGGTAATTCAGATGGCATTGAACCATTCATGGTGGTAAATATGGACGATAGCGATTCAAATGCAGACTCTTACGGGTTTTGCTCTTATCAGTATTACTGGGATCATGCAATCCTCAATTATGAAAACCAGTTTGAAGGAATGGGCTTAATATACTTACTCTCCTATCAACCAAGGAAAAGGACTTTTAGCAACTATGCTGCTTATGAATCTATGCTAAAGAAAATCTCAAAGATTCAACAAGATGGCCTTTACTTGTTATCAGGACTGCCAGAATTAAAAATCCCCAATGCCAGTCAAACGGACGACTCCTGGAGTATAACTATATGGAATTTATCTATAACTCCAATACTGCAGGAAAGGCTTACAAATAAATCAAGAATCGATGCTTTAAAATCGCTCTTTTATACGTAAAATAGCCGGCTTCGTTATTTCTATGAAATAGTAAAAGCAACCAAAGTGGGTGGTATTTGTTGCAGGCTAAGATTTTTTTACGAAATTTAAGTATCTGCAACTGCCATCAACTTAAACTATGCGATCAAAAATTACAACTACTTCCAGGGTTGTTCCCTTATTAGCTTTATTGATATTTTTATTTACGGATCATCCCCTCGCCCAGATATCCAAAGGCCATCTTTTGTTAGAAGGCTCAATTGGGGATTTAAATATCAGCAAGACCAATACAAAATATTTGCTCGAAAGCACTGCTAATACGTCTAAGGGAAATGAGTTCGGTTTTTCTTTATATCCTACCGTAGGTGTATGCCTTACCAATAATATTGTTGTTGGAAGCAGCATTGAATGCAGCTTTTTCAACAATAAATATGCAGGTTATGATGATAACAATAAAAAAGTGAGTTCCAGTAAGTATATTAATACAAGTGTGGGCCTTTTCCCTTTTCTACGGTATTATATCCCTGTTAATAAAAAAGGTTCCTCTTATTTCTTTGTACAAATTTCTGGAGGGGCCAATATTGACCTGAGCAGTAAAAATGAATATATCTATTACGATGGCCCAAGTGGAAATATCACCAGCACCGCCAAATACAATTACATAAAACAGTATCCACAAATTAAAGCTGGTATTTCAGGAGGCTTTACAAGGTTTATGGCAAAAGAAGTTGCACTGCATGCAATGGTGGGGTATCAATATTTTCGAAATAAAGAAAAAACAACTTACGAATCTACTCCAGCCGGCGGCACAACAACTTCCAGCCCTGAGAGCACCTATACTTATGAAAACAAAGGTTTCACATGGAATATAGGCATCTCTGCGTTTATCCCATCCTGTAACAAGAAAAAATAATTTATCAGGACATTTCGGTCAATTGCACAATTGTAATGTTTCAGTTGTCTTACTGCTGATTTGCAGTTTATTTACTTTTCCTGATTTATCGTAGTACAATACCAGTGTGCCGTATTGCATTTGGAATGCTTCCCAGTTGGTATCTTTTATTTTGGGATAGCCTATCAAAGAGAATAGTGTATTGCGTTTTGCGCCCAATAACATAGGGTCCATCTTCCCTTTAAAAGCAGATTGAATTTCGTAATAGTACCGTCCTGGATAGAAAATAATCCCTTTATCCTGATACGTCACTGTAGTACACCGATCCAATGCAGTATCCACTGAACTGTTGTAGCAGGGGAATGCCGACTTTATCTGGCCACTTGTAGAGGCAGGATGAAGCGATTTACTGATGGTACCTTCCAATACGTCAATATTAAATCCAGGGCATGTTTGAGTAGTCTTTAATTGCGCATTTGATACATTCGTTATAAGCGCAAAAACTAAGATGAGTGCGTTTTTCATTTGTATAGGTTATTGTGATGTGGTTATAATGTCCATTGCAAATTCCTTGCTAGAATTAGCCATTCTTAAAAAAATAACATTTACACCTAATATGCATACCCAACTAAAGCCCAATTACATACATTTAAAAAAAATCCCCCTGATAAACAGAAGGAATGTATTTCATGATCAAGACTTTAGAAATTTATTCACATAGCCGAAGTGTTTCAGCAGTTCTGCTGCTGATTTGAAGCTTGTTGATTTTTCCCGCATCATTAAAATATACTACAAGGATGCCATGCCTTACCTGGTAAGCTTCCCAGGCATTGTCTTTTGCCCTTGGCAAACCAAACCATTTAAACAAACTACCTCTCTCGGCGCCCATTAATGGAATACTTAAACTGCCTTTGAAACTCTCATTGATCTCTATATAATCA
>JBPOHG010000026.1:0-20811 GCA_052035835.1 Bacteroidota bacterium
AGCCCGATACCATGCTCACCGCTAATGGTGCCTCCGAGTGAATGTACCAGTTTAAACAATGCTTTCAAAGCAGGAATCACATCTGGGTTGTTTAAACTATAAATACTGCCTTCTTTTTTTATACGGATATGCAGGTTGCCATCCCCTGCATGGCCATAACAAACTGCATGAAAATCAAATTCTTTACCCAGCGCTTTCACACCGCTGATCAGCGCCGGGAGATGGGCCCTTGGTACCACCGTATCTTCCTCAATGGTATAACCTGCCAGTTTCACTGCTTCGGCTACCCGTCTGCGTAACTTCCATAATTCAGCTTTTTGTTGTGCATCATCGGCAAAAAATACCTCCCCGCAATCAAACGCTGTTAACAATGAAGCAATCGCTTCCATTTCATTCATAAGGGTATCTACATGGTTGCCGTCTACTTCAATTATAAGGTGTGCGGCTACCCCTTCATGAACCGGAACTGCAGCACTATCCACAAATGCACTTACAATTTTAAGTGCATCTATTTCAACCAGCTCCAATGCACTGGGAGTAAACCCAGCCCTGAAAATGGCGCTCACTGCTGCACCGGCATTTTCAAGATTATTGAAAGGGACCAGCATGAGCAGGTCGTATTTGGGATGAGGCAACAGGCGAAGCACAATCTTTGTTACCAATCCCAGCGTCCCTTCGCTCCCAACTATCAATTGTGTAAGGTTGTAACCGGTGGCGTTTTTTAAAACATTGGCGCCTGTCCAAATGATCTCCCCATTGGGAAGCACAACCTCCAGGTTCAACACATAATCTTTCACCACTCCATATTTCACCGCTTTGGGCCCGCCACTATTTTCAGCAATATTTCCGCCAATAAAACAACTTCCCCTGCTGCTGGGATCGGGGGGATAAAACAATCCTTTTTCCTTGACTGCATTTTGTAATACTTCGGTTATCACTCCGGGCTCGGTGGTTACCTGCAGGTTGCGTTCATCAATTTCCAAAATACTGTTCATTCTTTCAAAGGAAATTAATACGCCAGCTCTGTGCGGCAATGCACCCCCACTCAGCCCTGTTCCGGCTCCCCTGGGTGTAACCGGGATTTTATGTTCGTTGCAAATACGCATCACTGCGCTGATCTCTTCCGCAGTCCTGGGCTTTAAAACAATATCAGGAAGGAAATGCAGGTTCTCGGTCTCATCATGTGCATAATGATTCCTGCTTTCTTCATCTACAAAAACATAGTCAGCACCTACTATAGCCCTGAAGGCTGTTATATGCTGATGTACCTGTTCACTAATGGCGACTGTTGCCGGCATGAAAAATGATTTATGTAAAAATCGTACAATCGGGGGAAAGAAAGATCAAAAAGACGGACAAAGTGATTGCCGGTCTACGTTCTCTTTATAAAAACCGCTTTTGATGATGTTGAATTCACTGGCGCCCCTTCCATTGTTAAATGAACTAAGCGGCGATGCTGTTACATCATAACTAAAAGTAAACTTCACATTATACAACTGGAAGCCTACCATGGGTATAATGGCATCTTTGTACCGGTAATAGGCTCCGCCCAGTAATTGCTTTTCTCCTGTTTCACCCAGGTTGTAACTGAAAAGCATACCCGCAACCAGCTCAGATGCATTGGCCTGGTTGGTGTAAAAAATATTTGGGCTTACAATCAAACTCGGGTTCACTTTCAGGATTGCATTAACAAAGCCAATGTGGCGCATCGGAATAATGCCGTTGTTTGTTTTATCTGCAAAGAAGGATTCACGCGGCTTGTTTACATGATGGATCGAATACCCTCCATTGATATAAATATCTTCGGTAGGGAAATATGCATAATTGATGCCCGCCTGCATATCAAAATAACTTATGCTGGTATTGGATAAAACCACCGAAGTGGGCAATGTATTATCGAAGAATTTACCATCGAACTGATCCGGGAATTTTAATACGGTTGGGTCGATCCTTTTATTGGCCCATCCCAGGTTGAAGCCAGCGCTTAGCAAGCTGCTATTCCCCAACATCTGGTGATAAGCAACAGAGCCATATAATTTGGTAGAACGCAGGCTGCCCGATCCGGCCACATCGCTTAACAACATGCCGCCAATTCCCAGCCAACCATGTTCAATCTTGTTGCGCATCAGTTGTGCATCTGCAAACACACTCACTGTTTTATACGGAACCGCCATAATGGTACTGTACTGGTTCCTAAAATGGGCGCCTAACCTGTAATCAGCATCAGGAATAAAACCAGTATTTGCAGGGTTGGTGCTGAGGGGTGAATGAAAAAACTGGGAGAAATGCAGGTCCTGTGCGTTTGCAGAAAAAGCATTGGCCCATACCAGCAAAACAACGAATAGTTTGCGGGCATAGTTATTAAAAAACGATATGGTGTTTATATTGGCCAACTGCTTATCTTAATAATGTGATATCGCCTGTTTTACGTACTTTTTTCCCGTCGGTAAGTTCGGCATCCAATGTGTAAGTATATACATCCATTGGCTGCAATTTACCTTTAAAGGTACCATCCCATCCCTGGCGGCGGTTGTTCGTTTGAAACACCAATTGCCCCCAGCGGTTGTATATTTTCCAGTCCATCTTTCCAATGCCAAAACCCGTAACTTTTACGATCCCGTTTACCCCAAATCTACCGGGTGTAAATGCATTGGGGACGTCTAGCAGCGGGTCTATCAACACCCTTACTGTTAGCGGGAATGTATCCGTACAGTTTTGAGGGTTGTAGGCGATCAGCTCTGCTGTATAACTACCTGTTTCGTTGTATAAATGCGTAGGGTTTACTTCAGTTGAACTTTCCCCATCCCCAAAATTCCACAGATAAGAAGATGCACCCGTAGAAAGGTTGGTAAACCGGGTAGGTGTATTTTTTTCAGGCGGATTGGGCGCCCAGTCGAAACGAGCTACAGGCTTGGGAGATACAACAATGGTAAAATAATCTGATGTGTCAATTTTATTACATGTATTGGGGTCCCTGGCGATCAATCGTACCCGGTAGTTACCCGGAACAGGGTACGGCTTCACCGGGTTCTCAACATTGGTTGTACTGCCATCATCAAACTCCCAGGTAACATCGGCTGTACCCGACTCATTGATAAACTGTGCCTGGTATGGGGCGCACCCAACTGGCGATGTAGAAAACCTGGCTTCCACCAATGGGTTTACCCGGAGATGGAGGGTTTTTTCTGCCGGGGTATTACAAAACAGGGTATCGAGTAAACGGAGTGTAACAGTATAATCGCCAACGGCAGGAAAAGTATGTGTGGCATTGATTCCTACAACAGGCGGTGAGCCATCCCCAAAATCCCATTCGAAACTTTGCGGGCCAAAACTGCCCCGTGTTGGTACCGATTCATTGATAAAACTATAACTCAGGCTCGTACAAGGGGGATCCTTAACCGCCCTGAATCCGAGATCAGCAAAATTATCACCGGCTTTAATCCGGATGTAAACTGTATCCCTGATATTACAGGTACTCGAATCTTCGGCAATCACCCGAACGATGTACGTTCCTACCGCTGTGTAATTTGTAAATGTGCTGAATGTTGGTGCGATGGTCGTATCCCTCCGGCCATTGCCAAAATCCCAGTAAATTTTCTTTCCCTTCTTCAATGTGTCCTGAAAATCGACCCTGAATGGAATACAACCTGCTGTATCGTTTACAACAGAATTGATGGATGCTTTTACCGTTGCTGTCACTCCCGAAAAATTCATTTCAATTTTTAGCGCTGCTTCATTGCATCCATTGCTTCCGTTAATAGAGCTCCACACACCCGGTGTAGTAGGAAATGTTGTTCCACCGGCACAATTCGCACAAACAGCCTGGTAGATAATACCATTTTCATCAAAGCGGCTGGTACCACCATCCACATGGTCATCGTATTGCCCTCTGAACTGTCCGAAATGCGAACCAAACAATTGCGATTCTGCATTTCTTTTCAACACAAAAAAGTAAAAGTCTGATCCATCCGCCGTTGGTATACCCTGCAATTGGTTCATCATGGGCAATCCCATCGTGGTACCCCGGTTGTAATCGCTGTTGCTTTTGCCCCCCCATCCCGAAATGTATACATTCTCACATCTGTCTACCAGGAAACCAACCGGTGAAATATTAGGCACCGGGTTTCCAGTTCCAAAAACAGTTGAATAGATATACCTCGAAAAATCGGGCTCTAATTTCCCTATAAACTGGGCACTTCCGGGATTGCTGAAAGCTGCATTGCTGATGGGCCATACACCCTCTGTAGTACCCATAACATATGGGTACCCTTTGCGGTCGAATTTTAATCCATAAACAATATCTGCAGATCCTGTACCCAGGTAGGTAGTTTTTAAAACTGACAACCCAACGGGGTTCACCTGCGTTACAAAACCATCTGCATCGCCACCCTGGTAAGCATTGCTTATGACGCCGGTTTTATCACCCGGAATATTCGTACTGGTCGTTCCACCTGCCACATAGATAGTACCGGTAGTTGGATGAATGCTGGTTACAAAACAGGCATCATCACCTGTGCCGCCAAAAAAGCTACCGAATAAATACTGAGACAGGTTAGAATTGAATTTCAGGATTAATCCATCCTGGAAACCTCCTGCAAATACCGGTTGTGCCCCCGGGCCCACATTTGCAACCGGGAAATCGCCCGATTGTGTACAGGAAGCAAGAATAATATTGTTGGAACCATCCAGAATTACTTCACTGCGTGCATCGTCTCCGTAATTGCGTCTAAGCCTAACCGTTCCATTTAAACTGTCGTATTTGCCCCACATATTAACCCCGTCATCGCGGCTGCCGCCAATTTTTACCGACCCAATCAGTGCTGTTCCTGCTTTATTGAATTTGGTGATCACGATATCATTTTTACCGCCTGGGCCAAAACGGGAAGTAGTTGGGTAGTTAGATGAGGATGACCTGCCGGCAACGATCAGGTTTCCTTGTGCATCGGCGATCATACTATGGGGCTGTTCATTTACATTACCTCCAAGATAAGTAGCATACAACCTGGCAGAACCATTGGGGGAGAATTTAAAAATGGCAATATCATGTTGCTTCATCCCATCTTCCGTTGCCCCTCCGCCAAATACTGTTTGAAATGCCCCGGGAGAAACAGGATAAGCATTTTCAAATACAATGCCGCCGGCAAAAAGGCTTCCATCTGGCCCCGGCGTAGCGGTATAACCCCAGTTATTGGCCCTGCTGCCGGTAAGGGATGAAAAAATAATGGATGGATCGATGATCAGCGTTTGTTTGGGATCATAGTTTTTCACCTGGAATGTTACCACATTGTTTCGAACAACATATTTACAATCTACTTCTTCACGGGAAGCTTTCATAGATGGCTGATAACTGTAAGGGTACAACTCCCTGATTTCACCAATGGGAGTTTTAATCACCAGTTCCCTGTTCCTGATACTGAGTGATTCGGGGCCATCATATTGCAACGCAATCTGCGAAACATTTCCCCCGGGATGTACTATCAGGTCATATTTCAACTGGTCGCCTTCGCTGTAATAACGCAGGTCGATATTGGGATAAACATTTTTATATGAAACTGCCTGGTAGATTTTACAGCCACCGGCCCATTTATTGGGGTCGTTGCCGAAATAATAATTGTTATACGTTGGAATGGCTTTTTCGGGAACCTGTAGAACCCCCTGCGAAGCCCCCAGGAAGCGTACCCGGTAAAAGAAAGAATGAACCACTACCTGCTTGCCGGGCTCGGTTTTTACCCCAGGTTTGGTGTGGGCCAACTGGTGGGCTTCACTCAATTCGGCAGCATTGTGTGCGAGGATAGAAAAACTGTTTTTTTCCAAAAAAACCGCCCCTGCCGACAATTCGGCTTTGTATTTGATGCCATTTTCCCACTGGCCCTTGTTTTCTACAAATTCTACCTGCGCCAGCCCTTGCCCGAAAAATAAAGAGAGGAGTAAGGTCAGCGTACAAACCGCATGTATTTTGTGAAATCCTGCCAACGGGTTATTTTTTACAATTTACTCATTAATAACGAAAATCGGGAGGGCATTGTTTTAAGCTTTCATCATTTAAAATGACTTTAACGAATGCTTATCAGGCAATTTTACTCCAGCGGGTTTTTGTTTTCTGTTGTTGAAGGTATAGTTTCAGGGGCAGGTGAACTGCCTGTTCTAGGGTTGGATCGGTTTCGATGATTGTTGATACAGACTCCCGGGCTGCCTCCAGCATAATTTTATCTGCTACAATACTGGCCAGTTTAAACTGCAGGGCACCACTCTGGCGTGTCCCTTCAATCTCCCCAGGGCCACGCAATTCCAGGTCTTTCTCTGCGATTTTAAACCCATCATTGGTCCCTACCATGATTTTTAAACGTTCCCTGGCATCGGCCGACAATTTCCTGCCCGTTAGGAGAATACAATAACTTTTATCTGCCCCCCTGCCTACCCTTCCCCGAAGCTGGTGTAGTTGCGACAAACCGAATTTTTCTGCACTTTCAATTACCATCACCGTTGCATTGGGTACATTTACCCCCACTTCAATGACCGTCGTACTTACAAGTATTTGAGTATCACCGGAAGCAAAACGCTGCATATTGATCTCTTTTTGATCAGCCGGCTGCTTGCCATGCACCATGCTGATCCAATAAGCCGGCTCAGGGAAAAACGATTTTACTTCCTCATAGCCCTTCATCAGGTTTTCATAATCGAGTTTGCTGCTTTCTTCAATCAACGGGTATATGACATATACCTGCCTCCCCAGTTTAATCTGCTCCTTCATAAAATCCATGACCTGTGGGCGGGCACCCTCATTTCGATGAACGGTGGTAACAGGTTGCCTGCCCGGCGGCAATTCATCGAGTACACTGTAATCCAAATCACCATAAACAGTTAAAGCAAGCGTTCGTGGTATGGGAGTGGCTGTCATCACCAAAATATGGGGTGGAATGCTGTTTTTCTTCCATAAACTGGCACGCTGGGCCACTCCGAATTTATGTTGCTCATCTACGACAGCAAATCCGAGATTCTTAAATTGAACGCTGTCTTCAATGATCGCATGTGTACCCACCAATATGGCCACTTCACCCTGCTCGCAAGATTTTAATATCTCCTTGCGAACTTTTGCCGGGGTAGACCCGGTGAGCAATCGAACAGAAACCGGCAATTCTTTTAGCAGTTCACTGATGCTGTTGAAATGCTGCTGCGCCAGGATTTCTGTGGGCGCCATCATCACACTTTGAAAACCGTTGTCAGTTGCCAGCAACATGGCCAGCAGGGCCACCATGGTTTTTCCACTCCCTACGTCGCCCTGCAACAGCCGGTTCATCTGGTGACCGGTACCCGTATCTCTCCGGATTTCCTTCAGTACATTTTTTTGTGCATTGGTAAGCTGAAATGGAATGTGGTGCTCATAAAAATTAGTGAAGTGGGGTCCAACTTTTTCAAACAGCCAGCCCCGGCTATTTTTCAAACGGTTTAGTTTGATCAATTGAATGCTGAACTGGGCCAAAAACAATTCTTCAAATTTCAATCGCCTGATCGCCTGCTCGTAATTACGCTCGGTAGAGGGCAGGTGGGCCTGCCTGAATGCATCGTACCTTCCCATCAGCCGGTATTGTTGCATAATATTAGCAGGAAGGTTTTCGGGGATATCTTTTTCGAGTAGCCTTTTAAAAAGTTCGGCCGTTAATTTACCTATGGCACGCCCATTGAGCCCTTTCGATTTTAATTTTTCTGTAGAAGGGTATACAGGTTCGAGGTATGATTTACCGGTAGCATTTTGGGCATGGTAATTTTCTATTTCCGGATGTGCCATCTGGGGTTTTCCCATAAACAACCCCGGCTTCCCGAAAACCAGGTATGGCTGGCCTACCTGTAATATTTTCTCAACCCAACTAATTCCCTGGAACCAAATCAATTCAATGGTGCCTGTTTGGTCGGACAAGTGGGCGATCAATCGCTTTGTTTTTTTCTCACCTACCACCTGCATATCCAACAGCTTACCGGCCACCTGTACATAATCCTGGTTTGTATGGATAGAGGCTATGGTATCAACCTTGGTTTTATCAACATGGCGGATCGGATAATGTTCCAGCAGGTCACGAAAAGTGAAAATACCCAGTTCTTTACGGAGCAATTCTCCCCTGACACTACTAACACCGGTAAGGTATTCGATGGGGCTGTTTAATATGTGCGCAACAGAAGCGATGCTATTTTTTTACAAATATATTCTCCTCAAGGCTGTGGAGCAATGTTTCTTTCGCGGTTTGTAATGGTGGTATAACTACCGGTTATTTCGGCGGTAAAACTTCTTTTTGGGGCCTGGGTGCCTGTTTCCGGAAGGAAAAGGGTTGTATGCCGGTGCTTCGCCCAGCTCTGGCGGAACAAGGCCTTTTGGAACTTCCTTTTCAATCAGTTTTTCAATGGCCCCGAATTTTCGCTGTTCCTTCGGGCTGATCAGCGTATAAGCAGTACCGTCGGCCTCCGCCCTGGCTGTTCGGCCAATGCGGTGAACATAATCTTCCCCATCGTGTGGCACATCATAATTAATCACGAGCCCGATATTATCAATATCAATCCCGCGGCTTAAAATATCCGTTGCCACCAGCACCGGCAAAGTTCGGTTACGGAAACGGCTGAGTACCTCTTCCCTTTTGTCCTGTTCGAGGTCACTGTGAATTTCATCGGCAGGAATCCTGCTTCGTTTAAGCTCCCGGGTGAGTTGCTTTACACTTTGTTTGCTGCTGCAAAAAACGAGCACACTCTGAAATTTCTTTTCCTTCAGCAAATGCAATACCATTGATATTTTCTGAGCGTCATATACAACAAACGCTTCCTGTACGATCTTGTCGGGTGGTTTGCTGATAGAAATATTCACTTCCACAGGCTCATGTAAAATTTTCCTGGCAAGCGAGCGAATTTTCGGCGGCATCGTAGCAGAAAAAAGCAGGTTCTGCCGCTGGGGGGGAAGATGGTTGATGATAAACATAATATCATCATAAAAGCCCATATCCAGCATGCGGTCGGCCTCATCGAGTACCAGGTATTTCAATCCATCCAGTTTTACATAACCCATTTTGATATGGGCCATCATCTTTCCGGGCGTGCAAACCACGATATCGGCTCCCATACTGAGCGCTTTTTTCTCCTGTACAAATGCCCCTCCATCCCCGCCACCGTAAACAGCGATAGAACTGATCCCTGCAAAATAAGAGAACCCTTCGAGGTGCTGTGAAATCTGGATGGCCAGTTCACGGGTAGGCACAATTACTATGGCATTGATCGTGTGGGGGTCATGCGCTACCGTAACGATCCGGTTGAGCAATGGAAGCAAAAATGCGGCAGTCTTGCCGGTTCCTGTTTGTGCAGAGGCGATCATGTCTTTACCTGCAAGGATATGTGGGATGACCTGTTCCTGAACAGGTGTTGCTTCTTCATAGCCGGCTGCATCAATGCCTTCCAGCAACCGGTCGTCGAAACCAAATTCCGTAAACTTCATACCGTGTGAAGATACTACATTTCGGCGTTGCAGTGCTAAGCACTATATTGCAGTAAAGATTTCTATGATCAGGGTTGGCGAATACAATGAGTTAAAAGTAGCCAGGTTAGTTGAGTTTGGCGTATACCTCGACGATGGCAAAGAGGGTATTTTATTGCCTCGGCGGTTTGTTCCGGCCGGTACAAAAGAAAATGATGTACTAAACGTATTTCTGTACCACGATAGTGAAGACCGGCCCATTGCCACCACGCAGGAACCCAAAGGCATACTGGGGGATATTGTAAAATTAAGGGCGGTATCTGTTACCGATCAGGGGGCTTTTCTCGATTGGGGGTTGATGAAAGACATCTTCGTACCCAAATCCCAGCAATTGCTCAAAATGATCCCCAACGGGGAATACCTTGTTAAAATAGTACTCGATGAAAAAACCGGGCGTATAGCCGCTACCGAGAGAATTGATCAATTCCTGAGCAATGAAACACTCACTGTAAAAGAACTGGAAGAAGTTAAACTCACTGTTTACCGCCGTACCGATATTGGCTATGTAGTGATCATCAATAACCTGCACACGGGGGTATTGCACATGAACGAAATATACCGAAACATCACCGCAGGCGACCGGTTTACAGGTTTTATCAAAAAAATATATCCTGATTCCAATAAGATAGATGTGGCGGCCGGCAAACCTGGCTACCAGCGTGTAGAAGACGAAGGAGAAAAAATCATCCGCCTGTTGAAAGAAAACAACGGTTACCTGCCCTACCACGACAAAAGCGACCCCGACGATATTTATGCTTTTTTTTCAATGAGTAAGAAAACGTTTAAAATGGCCATTGGGAAGCTGTATAAACAAAAACTCATCAGCCTCGAAAAAACCGGCATCAAACTCATGGATGAAAGCCAGATGGGGTGATTCGAGTGCATTGCTCAACAACCTAAAGAAAAGCGGAAACAGCTCTAAACCAATTGCATGCCTTCTCACATTGTTCGAATACTCGAAACCAATTTTATCACACATGATGTAAAACGGTTTGTTACCCAAAAACCGGCAGGCTATACATTTATCCCGGGGCAGGGAACCGACATTTCGATCAACAAACCCGAATGGATAAACGAAAAACGGCCATTTACTTTTACATCGCTGAATGAATGGCCGTACCTGGAGTTTACCATTAAGATTTATGACGACCACCCTGGCCTTACCAAACAACTAGGCAAAACAAATGCTGGGCAGGAGTTGGTCATTCACGATGTATTTGGCAGTATCCATTACGAAGGCCGGGGCGTTTTCCTGGAAGCAGGCTCGGGGATCACGCCCTTTCTTGCTATTTTCCGCGATTTGTACAACAGGAATATGATTGATGGCAACAAATTGATCCTCTCCAACAAAACTACAGACGACATCATACACCCGGAAGAATTAGCGTATATGCTTGGTAGTGATTTCATCAATGTAATCACCCGGGAAGGCGTTATTGGTTTTGTAGAGAAAAGGATAGACCGCAGGTTCCTGATAGACCATATCAGGGATTTCAGCCATCCATTTTATGTATGCGGACCGGCACTGTTTGTAGAACAAATTTGCGGCCACCTGATAGACCTTGGCGCATCCCCCGAATCGTTGATCATTGAAAAATAATTGCTGTTCACCCTTTAGCGAATGAATATAACCCCATGATTCCAACATTGCCTCTTTACATCAGCCAGTTTTTCCTCGCAACCACATTGGTTTGCCTGTTGTTATTTGCAAGAGCGGTTTCCTATTCTCCCAAAGCCCTCATAGCACCCATTGCTATTTTCATCGTGCAGGCGATGCTCTCATTATCGGGGTTTTATCTTATTAGCAATACCATCCCACCAAGATTTATTTGGATGATTGCCCCTTCCCTTCTCATCCTTTTACTTGTGCTGTTTTCAAGGGCAGGAAAAGCTTTTATGGCATCTTGCTCATTAAAACAACTTACCTGGATTCATATCATTCGCATCCCGGTAGAAATGGTGTTATGGTGGCTGGCCTCTCACAAAATGGTCCCCCAACTAATGACTTTCGAAGGTTTTAATGTTGATATCCTGTCGGGCATCACCGCCCCTTTCGTAATATTATTGGCATTTAAAGGAAACAAAATTAAAAAACAACTCTTGATTGGATGGAATATTGTATGCCTGATATTGGTACTATGGATTGTAGCGATCGCCATCCTTTCTTCACCTGTGCCCTTTCAACAATTTGCATTCGACCAACCCAATATCGCTGTTCAATACTTCCCCTTTGTATGGCTGCCTTCCTGTATTGTACCGATTGTTTTATTTGCACATTTGTGCAGCCTGTATCAATTGCTAAGCCCAACAAAAACTTCAGCATTGAACAAATAAATTTTTCACGTTACGTGATATAGTTTACAAACCCAATATTTTGTGAGTTAGAAATTTGTTTATACTGATAATTGGCTTAGGTGATTTTTATCACGCAGGGTGCAGATATGCCCGGATAATTTTGCATGAAATTATTCGGAATGGAATATCCAATCAAAAAATTTAGCATTAAAATCCTATGGGCATTTCTCCTGTTGGCTTTTTCTCAAGGCAGGATGTTGGCACAGGACAGTAGTACGGTTTTGTCGCTCGAAATGGCCATCAGTAAAGCACAAATGGCCAATCAGCTCATCCAGCAATCAACAACCAGCGAAGCCATTGCAAGGGCTGCATATAAAGAAACCAATGCCATATACTTACCACAAATCAGTATTGGAACAATGGCCATGGCTACCAATAATCCACTGAATGCTTTTGGTTTCAAATTACAGCAGCAGTCGGTAAAAGCTGTTGATTTTAATCCCGATTTTTTAAACAGCCCAGGTTCCCGTACCGACTTCAATAGCCGTATTCAACTAAACATGCCTGTATACAATCCAGCATTGTTATACCTGCGAAAAGCAGCAGCCACCAATATTCAGATCCAATCACTCAAGACAACACGTACCCGCCAGCATATCCGTTGGGAAACAGAAAAACTTTACCTGCAACTTCAAATGGCTTACGATGCGAAGAAGGTACTAACAGTATCCCTTCAGGCAGCCAGTGCTTTATATACATTCACTAACAACAGAGTGGAGGAAGGTTTGTTGCAAAAGTCGGATGCCCTGAATGTAAAAGTATGGATCAGCACCATCGAAACCCATCTCACAGAAACCAATAACAATATCAAACTTATTTCAGATTACCTCAGTTGGATGATGGGAGAAAATCCAGGTATGGTATATAAACCTATTGATGCGAATGGCCCGGTATTACCTGATAGCATGTTGGCTACCATCCCCGCCAACCGGCCCGAGTTAGCTGCTTATCAAAAGGCATTGGAAGCACATTCACTGATGATGAAATCGACCCGAATGAAACGGATGCCTGCGATCAATGGTTTTGCTTCTTACCAGGTGAATGACAAAACTGCCACCGGGTTTGGAGCAGGGTCATACCTGGCCGGCATTCAACTGAACTGGAACATTTTCAACGGAAATGCCTACAAAAACAAATTGCAAACACAATTGCTTGAGAAAAAGAAAATGGAACAGGAACTCGCATATACTGTTTCCAAAGACCAGGTAGCGCTCAACAAAGCCAACTACCAGTTACAAACCACTCGGCAGCAAATGCTACAAATAGAAACTGCCATCGAAAATGCCGCCGAAGCATTGCGGATTCTTACTAACAGGTACGAACAGGGGCTTGTAAACAATACAGATGTACTGATGGCGCAAACACAATTATCCAATCAACAGCTCGCACTGGCCAGGGCTACTCATGAATACAGGTCAACCCAGGCCGAAATAACATTCTTAACCGCTAACGAAAAATAATGATGACAACAAAATACACAAAAGCAAAACGTACACTGTTCGCCATTGCTGCCATTGCACTATCGGCAATAGCATCCTGCAACAACCATGATGAAAAAAAAGATACAGAAAAAGTAGTGGCAGTACCAGTTACCATGGGTGTAGCCGGGCGTTCGACGGGAAATGAAATAGAAGCAAGCGGACAAATAAAACCCGAACAAACAGCATATATCAGCAGCCGTGTAATGGGAACCATCACCCGCATCCATGTAAAAGTTGGCGATAAAGTTAGCAAGGGGCAGGCGCTCGTAAATATCAGCAGCCCTGATATGATTTCTAAGCGAGCCCAAACAGAAGCCAGTATCGCTGAAGCCGAAGCTGCTTTTGGCAACGCACAAAAAGATTATGAACGTTTTAATAACCTTTATAAAAAACAAAGCGCATCAGCTAAAGAACTCGACAACATCACATTGCAATACAATGCCGCAAAATCGAGGCTGGAAGCTGCACGGCAAATGCGCAATGAAGTAAACAATATGATTGGATATACATCCATCAGCGCCCCGTTCAATGGAGTGGTTACTCAAAGAATGGCCGATGAAGGCAATACGGCGAATCCGGGAATGCCCCTGCTTATCATCGAACAAAATGGCGTGCTGGAAGCAAATGCTATGCTCAGTGAATCCGTGATCAGTGCAATTAAAAAAGGCCAGTTGGCAAACATCTATATCAAAGCCATTGCAAAGAATATTCAATCAACTGTATCAGCGATCAGCCCTTCGGGTAGTGCTACAGGCGGGCTTTACCAGGTTACATTCAATATCCCTGCTGCCGATCAAAAAGGCCTGTACAGTGGCATGTATGTGAATATCAGCATCCCGGTACTATATGACAGTGCCAACATTCAAACGGATAAGGGTAGTTTATTCATACCGGTGGATGCAGTGGTGAAAAAAGAACAACTATCGGGTATTTATACAGTAAGCCATCAGCAAACGGCCATTTTCAGGCTGGTTCGAACAGGAAGAATATCAGGAGACAAAATCGAAATCCTTTCGGGGCTTTCGGCCAATGAATCATTCATCCTTCGTGCGGAGGGTAAACTATACAATGGCGTTCCGGTTCAGGTTAAATAATATCAGCATTCATCAAGAAAGATAAACAGATTTTATGCAAGAAGGACTTTCAGGGAATATTGCCCGCTCATTTATACAATCAAAATTAACCATCCTGCTGATGATTGCATTCCTGCTCATCGGCGGTTACAGCACCATGCTCATACCCAGGGAAGAAGAGCCGCAGATACAGGTACCCATGGCCGACATCTTTGTTGGTTTCCCGGGCGCCTCCCCACAGGAAGTAGAGAACAGGATCAGCGCCCCAATGGAAAAAATGATCTCTAATATCAAAGGAGTAGAACATGTATACAGCACTTCTATGAAGGGGCAGGCCATGATCATTGTACAATTTTATGTTGGCGAAGATGTAGAAAAATCACTGGTAAAGCTTTACAACGAGATCATGAAAAACATGGATCGTATGCCCGAAACCGTTACCATGCCACTCGTGAAAACACGTGCAATAGACGATGTGCCCGCATTGGGGATAACACTCTGGAGTGAACAATATGATGACTATGCCATGCGAAGTGTAGCTGAAGTGCTCACCAATGAAATCAAAAAAGTGACCGACGTATCTGCAGTTAACCTCATTGGTGGAAGAGGCAGGGAGATCAGTATTCGGCCCGATAAGGATAAAATGGCAGAGAAGCATATCGACTTCCTCAGCATTGCTTCCATGATACAGGGAAACAATGTGCAATCTGCTTCGGGTACGCTCATCCGTAAAGACAGCGCCATCACTATTGAAACCGGCAATTTTTTAAGGACCGTAGATGATATAAAAAACCTGATCGTTGGTTCGGTTCAACAACAACCGATTTTCCTGAAAGACATCGCCGTTGTAGAAGACGGGCCTCAAAGCCCCGAGCAATATGTTTACTTTGGGTATGGCAAAGCGGATAGTTCCCTCCGGCATTTCAATTCAGAATATCCTGCTGTAACCCTGTCTATTGCCAAACGCAAAGGCGCTGATGCCATGCAGCTCTCAGAAAAAATCCTGGAAAGAGTTGAACATGCAAAAAAGGACATCATTCCTGCCGGCATGGAAGTTTCGGTTACCCGTAATTATGGGGAAACCGCTTCAGAAAAAGTATCTGAACTCCTGCTGCACCTTTTTATCGCCATTGTAGTAGTAACCCTGTTTGTAATGCTTGCTATGGGATGGCGGGGCGGATTGGTAGTATTCCTGTCGGTACCAGTAACATTTGCACTTACCCTGTTTGCATATTACTTCATGGGGTATACCCTCAACCGCATTACATTGTTTGCGCTGGTATTCATTACCGGTATTGTGGTAGACGATTCAATCATTATTGCAGAAAACATGCACCGGCATTTCAAGATGAAAAAATTGCCGCCCCTTCAAGCTGCCATATATGCCATCAATGAAGTAGGTAACCCTACCATCCTGGCTACTTTCACTGTGGTAGCAGCCGTGTTGCCAATGGCTTTTGTATCGGGATTGATGGGGCCTTATATGAGCCCAATGCCTATTGGCGCATCCATCGCTATGATTCTTTCCTTAGTTGTAGCACTTACCCTTACCCCTTACCTGGGTTATATATTCCTCCGGGAAAAGGAAAAAAGCACAGGTTCTTCACATGGCCACCGTTCCCATGTACTGGAAGAAAGCCGGATCTATAAAATCTACCGTGGGTTTATCAATCCATTATTGAATACCAGGTGGAAACGTTATGCATTTATTGTTGGCACGTTTCTTATCCTCATCCTTTCGCTGGTACTGTTCTATACCAAAAGCGTGGCAGTAAAAATGTTGCCATTCGACAATAAAAATGAGTTCCAGGTAGTGATTGATATGCCTGAAGGTACCAGCCTCGAAAAAACAGCCGCTGCTACCAAAGATATTGCCGCTTACGTTGCCGGGTACCCGCTGGTTAAAGACTATCAATTGTACATCGGCACGGCAGCTCCCATCAGCTTTAACGGGCTTGTGAGGCATTATGATTTACGCAGGGGAGAAAATGTGGCTGACATACAGGTAAACCTCGTAAGCAAAGACGACCGCAAAAAGCAAAGCCATGAGATCGCCCGGGAGATGCGGCCACATATTCAAAAAATTGCTGCCCTTTATCATGCCAATGCAAAAATTGTAGAAGTGCCTCCAGGCCCTCCGGTGCTGTCTACGATTGTTGCTGAAATTTATGGCCCCGATTATGAAAAACAGATAGCTGTTGCAGGCCAGGTAAAAGCTATGTTGGCAAAAACAGCCGATGTAGTAGACATTGACTGGATGGTGGAAGATGACCAGCATGAATACCGTTTTGAAGTAGACAAAGAAAAGGCCATGCGTATGGGTGTAGCACCAGCTAAAATTGTAGGAGCCGTTAGAACTGCACTGGCAGGCACCAAAGTAGGCTATATTCAGGACCCCGGTGCTGTAAACCCTGTTTCGATGCTAATGAAATTGAGCGATGCAGAAAAAGTCTCTATAGAAGATCTGCAGCAAATCAGGATTACTGGCGAAGCGGGCAATAGTGTCCCCATTGGCGACTTACTAACAGTTCACCGTGTATTAAAAGAAAAAAGTATTTACAGAAAAAATCAAAAAAGGGTTGTGTACGTGATGGCTGATATGGCAGGAAAACTGGAAAGCCCTTCCTATGCCATGATGAAAATTTCCGACAGCCTCCAGCACATTCAATTGCCTGCCGGATACACCTTGCAGGAAGAATATACCCAACAGCCTGCTTTTGAAGACCAGTTCACACTAAAATGGGATGGCGAATGGCAAATCACTTTTGAAGTATTCCGTGACCTTGGAATAGCGTTCCTTGTTGTAATCATTATCATTTATATGCTGATCGTGGGCTGGTTCCAGAATTTCACCGTACCATTGATAATGCTGGCAGCGATTCCTTTATCACTTGTTGGCATTGTGCTGGGGCATTGGATGATGGATGCATTCTTCACAGCTACTTCTATGATTGGATTTATTGCACTGGCCGGAGTGATGGTACGTAACTCCGTATTGTTGATTGACTTTATAGATATCCGGATCAAAGACGGGATCCCTTTAAAACAAGCCATCATTGAGGCTGGCGCCGTAAGAACCACCCCCATCCTGCTCACTGCCGGGGCTGTGGTATTGGGAGCCGTGATCATCCTCTTCGACCCCATTTTCCAGGGCCTGGCAATATCGCTGATGGGCGGCACCATCACATCTACCTTTCTCACATTGCTGGTAGTGCCCTTGTTGTATTTTAAAATGCTTAAAAAGAAAAAATAGCCATTATGAAACTCTTAATCGTTACCTGCATTCGGGAAGATGAACGGGAAGTAAGAAAAATTTTTCATCAAACGGGCATAAAATTATTCAGTGTATTAAATGCCCGAGGCATCAAAGACGAACCCGACACCAACCTGCTCGACGATTGGTTTGGCAACCAGGATGGCGAAACCGATGCCAGGGTATTATTCAGCTTTAGTATGCCCGAAGCGGCCAAACACTGCATTACCCTGATCAATGAATTGAATCAGATGCTGGACAAGTCGTTTCCCATCAGGGCATTCATGCTTTCTGTAGAAGAACAAACAAATCAAATTATATGAAAGAAAGAATCATCCGGGCAGTGGCCGGCACAATGATACTAAGCAGCTTACTACTCTCCTACTTTGTAAGTGAATACTGGTTACTATTAGGAGCATTTGTTGGATTGAACCTATTGCAGTCTGCTGTGACAAAGTTTTGTCCGCTCGAAAAAATCCTGGAGAAAGCAGGTATTCAATAAAGAACAGAATCCTACCGTTGCGTGAAGTCGAAATTGCGTTTGTTGAACTTACCATTTATCTTCCCTTCGATGCTTGCATAGATCATACGGTCGATCCTCCGGTAAGTAATACGTTGAGGAAAATCATGGCCAGGGTTCTCGGCAATAAATTCATTGCGCTGTGAGAAAATAACGGTAAAGGGTACAGGCTGTTCATTGTTCTGATTGGCGGCTGTAACCGTATAGTTCCATTGTTTGTTTCTATAGGAGAGTACCACTGTTTCCTGTGGAATGGTATCCTGTCCTTTAATAAATACACTGGAACCCAGCAAGGTACTGTCATCCTGTACTTTCCAGCTTTCGAGCATGGTACCCTTTGGGGATTTGATCTCCCATTGGCCGGTAAGCCAGGCAAAACCAGCCGTTGTGGTAGACTGTGCTTGCAGCGACCCAGCAGCGAATAACAAACAGATTGCAAACAATGATTGATGAAGTTTCACTTTCATACATTGAATATACAATTAATTCCTGATTCCCATTTTGGCCTTGGCCCTGGCAGCTTTTCTTTCGAGTAAATAATTAAATGCCAGGATGGATATAAGGCTGAATACAGATAAAGGGATATAAATAAAAAGCGTGTAACGCACCCACTCATATTTCCAGAAAATAATGTACAGCAGCAGCGTGATCAATGTGCGTATTACCCAGGTGATCAGTTTTCGTTTACGCATCCGTGGCGACATCCTCCCTTCTTCGAGCAAGGTATTGATTTCCGTTTTGAATTCCTCCCGCAGGTTTTCCATGTAAGTGAGACGCAAATTCTCTTTTGTTCGCTGCATCTACTTTTTTTTGAAAGAAAGGTCGAGCGCTACGGCTTCTTTTAACAAGTTAACCAGTGGCTTTTCTTCGATCTCATCGGCAGTACGGTATATCTTATAAAATATCTGTTTATTGGTACCATGGGTGAGATAACCGGCCTTGTCTTTCAAACGGTTTCCATACCAGAAACCCAGGAGTACGCCCTCTTTGATACCTCCCCGGGGAATGGCTGATGGCCAAACGATACAAATCCCTTTGTGGCCGTAAAAAAATGGGACGTTGTAAGAAATTTTCTCTTTGCAGTAGGAAGGCAGGTTTTCGAGTATGATCTGCCGGAGCACATCCACGATGATGCGTTCTTCGGTAGGAAGCAGGTGGAAAAGCTGGGGAAGGTGAAGGATTTTCACTGGTTGAATGTAGTGTAATCTGATTAAATGCGATGAAAATGCTTTACAAAAGGCCTATCATTGAAATTTGTCCATTTGCTGGCATGAATGGGCAATAGCTTGATTTTGGGAAGCTGAATTGTTCAGCGAACATCGTTTGTAAACAGTTTGATAGCAGAAATTTTTTCCGGACACAGGGTTGTGTCCATGCTGAATGTGTCCGTTTTTTTTTGGACACAGCCATGTGTCCGGATGAAATCATTAAAACCATCTTGGACACAACCCTGTGCCCATTTTATTCGCGGTAAAGTTTTTGGACACAATCTGCGTCTATGCGTCATGACAGCCCCTTGTTGCTATCTTTTTTCAATAGAAAATTTCTACCTCCTTCCGAACCTCCAATCGAAGATTTTCAACGTGTTCCGAACCTCAAAAAGAACATTTCGAAATCTTTTTTTCTGGCCCTTAAAGGCATAGTATTTGAACAATGACTGGCACAAAACAAACAAGCAATATGGCATGGTTCCTTACTTGAAAAATACTCACTAACAGGTGTAGGCGCTTTGCTTCGTAACAACAGCATAAACACATCCAATGAACTACGTAAAATCAACCAGGTCGAGGCTGGGTATATCTACTGCGGCACTGGCCGCCTGTCTCGGCATTCACAAAACAACGCTTGTTCGGGCAGAACATGGCAAAGGCTCATTAAAAAGGGAAGCCTTACTCAAATTACACCAGTATAGTATTATGATCGCTTCCGAAACAGATGCAGGGGAAGCAAACATGAGCCATGCTGTCATTCCCGGTAACCAGGAAGGGCAACAGTTATCCCTGTCTGACTTATACAAACTTGTATATCTGCAAAGAAAGCTCGACAAAATGAAGGCCCTATTCACCCGATATAAAAATTACCAGTTGATATTATCGGCTTTAGAAACGAATGACCCCGCCCGTGTGCATTGGGTGAGCCTCGAACAAAAGAAAATAACTGCCAGGCTCGGCACATGTAATGAAACTGTACAGGCTGAGCTGGTAAAAAAACTGCAGCAGTTGGTCGCGACAACTGGCTAAGCAGGGTCAAATCCATTCCTGTGAAAACCACCACTTCTCAATTTTTAACAACAAAAGAAAAACCATGAACTATTCACTTAACAGGATCATCAGCGCAGCAGACTGCGATGCATTATTAACCATTGCCGGTTTAGACCGCAAAGACCTCGAATTCAAAAAACTCCAGCAGGAGCGGCAATATGAAAGTGTAAACAATGGCGCCAGCAGCATTGAAGCCGACCTGCTGGCGGTGGAAACCGAAATACAGGTGAGCGAAACGGTGATTGCTACACTACCCGACGGTTCGGTAAAAGCCGAATTTGAGGACCGCCTTGATAATCTCCAGCACAAAAGGAACCAATTGATCAAACGCAGGGAGAAATATGGCACCATTGGCCTGAT
>JBPOHG010000230.1:0-2516 GCA_052035835.1 Bacteroidota bacterium
CGTCACCTACAACGGCGGAGGAACACTACGTGGCGGTGAAAATATTCGCATCTTATCGAGGATCCCACTAAAGGCCGCTGGTGATAACACCACGCGGCGGCAGGCGCTTTGATAGTCGAAGACCAACAGCGACAGAATCATCCCCAAAAAACCTTGTACTTAAATCCGGCAATCTGAAGGAGTTGATCCAATAACCCTCAGCTTAGAAGGCTGATGCCCTTTCTTTTCATGTGTGCGCTATTTGCATTCCTTTTCTGTGCTAAACATTAAACCCTAAACAACACACACACCACCCAACCCTTCAACCATTAAACCCTTAAACCTCTTAAACCCCAAACCCATAAACCTCTTAAACCCCAAACCCTAAACCTTTAACCCTAAACCTTTAACCCCAAACCTCCCCCCCTTCTCCTCCCAAATCATCGCCAGGTGCACCAATGTTTCCGCAGCTTTGGCCATATCATCTACCGCAATCCATTCCAGTTTGCTGTGGATATTTTGCATGCCGGTGAAAATATTCGGACAAGGCAGCCCCATATAACTCAACCGGCTTCCATCTGTTCCGCCACGTATACTTTCCTTTTTAACGGTAAGGCCTGTACGAACAATGGCTTCTTCTGCAAATTGTACAATATGCGGGTGCCGGTCGAGCACCTCCTTCATATTGCGGTATTGCTCCTGCTGTACATACTCCATAAAAGCACCGCTGTGTTTTGCCACTACCTCTTCTGCCAGTTTTTTTAACCGCTGGTGGTGCCTGGCCAATCCGTCGGTGGTAAAATCACGCACAATAAAACCAATGCTCGCTTTCTCGGCAATCCCACTCAAAGACACCGGGTGAACAAAACCTTCCCTGCCCGAAGTGGTCTCAGGGCTCCATTCTGTCGTTGGCAATGCAGCCAAAATTTCCCCCACAATCTTCAGGGCGTTTACCAACGTATCTTTCGCATATCCGGGATGTGCAATCACGCCATGCACCACGATGCTGGCACCATCGGCACTGAAGGTTTCATCTTCCAGGCTGCCCGCCTCTCCGCCATCGAGTGTATAACCCACATCGGCGCCCAGCTTCTTCATATCAATTTTTGCCGTACCCTTACCCACTTCTTCATCAGGGGTAAAAACAATCCTTATTTTGCCATGTGGTATTGCAGGGTTCGAAAGCAAGTAAGCAGCCGTTTGCATAATCACCGCCACGCCACTTTTATCATCCCCGCCCAGCAAAGTGGTTCCACTGGCGGTAATGATATCGCCGCCCACTTTCAACTGCAGGTAGCTGTTGTCTTTGCTGCGCAGCACCTGGCTGGTATCATCGGGCAATACAATATCGGCCCCTGCATAATTCCGGTGGAGGATCGGCTTTACGCCGGTGCCACTGCAATCGGGCGCCGTATCCACATGCGCACAAAAACAAACGACCGGGATATCATTTTTACTGCTGGTAGCCGGTATGGTCGCATATACATACCCGTAAGTATCCATTTCCACCTCTGCTGCACCCATCGCTACCAATTCGGAAGCCAATATGGCCCCCAGGTCTTTTTGCTTTTCAGTGGTAGGGTGTGCGTTGCTGTTAGGGTCGCTCTGTGTATCTACCTGTACATAACGCATGAACCTTGAGGCCAGTTCTTCTTTATTGATCTGAATCATAACTTTAAAATAAAAGTAAATGTAAGCAATCTCCCCTGCTGTAAATAAAAAAGCAGCCTGCATAACAGGCTGCCATGAATAAATTTCTTACGCCTTATCCGCCAATTTCCATCAACTCAATATCAAAAACCAGTTCTTTTCCCGCAAGGAAATGATTGGCATCCAGCACCACGGCATCTTCCCGTACTTCCACAACAATCACCGGGATCGGTTGGCCCATCTGGTTACTGAGCGTAAGCGTCATACCCGGTTCAAGCTTCATATCTGCCGGCACATTTTCCTTCGGAAAAGCAATGATCGCCTCATCACTGCGTTCGCCATATGCATCCTCTGCTGCAATATTGATGGTTTTCTTATCGCCTACTGCCATACCCGGAAGAGCCGCATCAAACCCTTTAATCATTTGGCCGGCACCTACCGTAAACTCCAGTGGCTCCCTTCCGGCAGATGAATCAAACTGGTCGCCATTCACTAATTTACCTGTGTAATGTACTTTTACAACATCACCAGCTTTTACATGTTGCATACTTTTTTGTTTTTTTGTTTATCATGCCGATGAACCGCTCATCAACATCGTTGTGTCACTCACTTCAACTTGCATAGCTTTATGCAGCCGACAAAGCAGCACTACTTAATGGCGGCAAATTAGCCATAAAATTCAAGCTGAACGAATAAAAACTTTCCCCAACTTTGATATATGAAAAGGATTTCATCCATACTGCTGGCCTGCCTGCTCAGCACCGGTTTTTCGGGTTGCGCACAAACCAGCCATATCCGCAACGCCGGGCAACAGGTGATCTGTGGTGCCGACCGTACCGAAGTATATATGCCGATGCTCAAAGGCAAATCCATTGGCGTGTTTGCCA
>JBPOHG010000058.1:0-11359 GCA_052035835.1 Bacteroidota bacterium
TAATTGTCGGTATGCTGGATATTGGTATTTGTTTTCCCGTTGAATATATTTTGTTGGCTGATATCCCGGATCGTGCTTGTAGCCCTGTTCGAAAAGCTATAGCTCCCATAAGCCGAAATCTTTGGACCCCATTCATCCCTGTAATTAAACCCAATGGATTTTGTAGTGCTAATACCATCGCTGTTGCCAAAATTACCAAGTGCCGACCCTACTCCGCTTCCTCCCCTGCCGATTCCCATACTTCTGGCCATTCCGGCAACCATATTCCCCATGGTACCGCCCATTGAACCAAAATTAAAAAGGCTTGTATTGGTATTATTGATATTGGCAAGTAATGAAAACTGTTGATTGTTGTTGAATTTATTCAATGATATTGATCCAAGGTAACGGTCTTCAGTACCTGCACCTGCAGAAAAGTTCCCAAAGTAACCTTTGTTGCGGTCTTTCTTTAATTGAATGTTAAGTGTCTTCGACGGATCGCCATCTTTAACTCCGGTGAATGCAGCCTGGTCGCCATAATCGTCTATGACCTGTATCCTGTCTACCATATCTGCATTCAGTTCCCTGGTGGCGGTTGTAACATCTCCACCAAAAAACTCTTTGCCATTAACTTTCACCCGGGTTACCTGTTTGCCTTGTGCCGTAACAGTTCCGTCTTTGTCTACCTGTACACCCGGCAATTGTTTTAACAATGTTTCTACATTGTCGTTCTTACGGTACATCGTACTGTCGATCTTATAAGAAACAGTATCTTCTTTGATCTGAACTTTTTGAGATTCGAGGGTAAGGTTTTGAAGCGAGCTGCCATCGGGTTGTAAAATGATATCGGGTATCCGCTTGTCTGATTTCGACGATGCATAGGCGAAAGTCTGGTCAAATGTTTTGAAACCTACATAAGAAACCAGCAGCCTGTAATTGGCAGGGATGATATTTCGCAGGGTAAACTCCCCTGTTTCATTGGTAAGTGTGCGCACACTGTCTTTACCGTTTTCTGATAGAAGCACAACTGTTGCTTTGGCGAGATAAACACCTTCATTAGATTTTACCAATCCGCTTACAGCTATCCTTTGCTGTGCGAATACAGGAATACTAAGTAAAATGGTACAAAGAAATGATAACAGGGATTTCATTCAGCTGGTTATGATATTATAGGTACTGCAAGATGCGGTATTTCTACGAAAATCTTCTTATTCAAATGTTAAACGGTCTTTAATTGCGGTGAACTGGCTTAAATGAACGTACGAAATTCAATACCAGTTGATCAAATTTTTCCTGTTCGCCAAACATGAACCTATGCCGGATGGGAAGAACATACAATGGGTATGTTTCAAGTTCAGCCTTAAATTTCTCGAGGCGTACCCCATCTTTTTCTGTGGTGATCATGATTCTGGTATCCTCCTGCAATTTCTCAAAGTGCCGTTTGATCTCTTTCAGGTCATCAATACTGAAAATATGATGATCTGCATATCGTATCATGTCGTATGAATGAACATGTTTGGTGAGAAAATCCATGAGTGGTTTAGGATTGGCAATGCCGCATAAGAGCAAAACATCTGATTGTGATCCAAAATCCCCCGAAGTTTTTGTGAACAAGTGATAGGGCTGTGCATAAGCGATCTCAGTAAAGAAAATATGCTGGTGCGGAAGTGGGTTAATTTCTGCAATGATGGCTTCTTTTTCTGCAATGTTCAAATCGCTTTTACATTTTGTAACCAGGATGATATCAGCTCTTTTACGGCTCAGCCGAACATCGCGTAAATCACCCGATGGTAACATCAGGTCCCTTGTATACAAATTGCGGTAGTCGGTAAGTATAATGTTTAGTCCGGCTTTTACCGTCCGGTGCTGAAAAGCATCGTCCAGTACTATGACCTGTGTCTCGGGCCTTTGATGCAACAATTGAGGAATGGCTACCAACCGCTCTTCCCCTACAGCGACGGTGATCCCGGGGAATTTTTGGTGAAACTGCATGGGTTCGTCGCCGATATCCAATGCAGTGGTTTTTTCATTGGCAATGGCGAACCCTTTTGTTTTCCGTTTATATCCTCGGCTAAGCGTAGCCGTAATGAAATCTTTTTGTAACAATTCAACAAGGTACTCTGTCATTGGGGTTTTGCCGGTACCGCCAGCCGCAAGGTTCCCTACACAAATAAGTGGGAAGTTGAAACTGGCCGACTTAAGGATATTCCAGTCAAACAATTTATTGCGTAACCATACGGCTGCTCCATACAACAAGGAAAAGGGGAAAAGCAGGTATCTGAAGCTCCTGAGCAAATGAATTAATTTAAAATTTGTTTAAAATCATATATCCTCTCTGGTGAAATGCAATAATCGAGTGAAATGTCATGTGCATCAACATCGCTGATTACTGGTACAGCTTCAAAAAAACTAAATCCGATTTTTACCACGTCCATTTTGCAATTTGCCAGAAAACGGTCATAGTACCCTTTGCCGTAACCTACCCTGTTGCCATTGAGGTCGAAAGCAAGCAAAGGTACAAAAACCATGTCAGGTGTATGCGATGCCAATGCGATGCCGTTTACGGGTTCTTCGATTCCGTAACGGTTAAGCATAAATGTTGTTTCTTCATTCACCAGAACGGCTTGCATACTTTGGTCGGCGGGGTTGATCACTGGTAAGCATTCCTGTACTTCCGGATTTTTGAACCTGCAATAATTCATGATTCTATAAGGGTCAAGTTCATCGGCCATGGCAGCATAACTGAGGATGGTGCCTGGTATTTCAAGTCCGAGCTGTTGAAACCTTATCAGGATAAGGTCGTGTAGTTTTTCCCTCAAAGCAATACCTAGCGCAGTACGCTTTTTTTTATATTCATGCCTTAATGCCTGCTTGGTCATAACAGTTGGGCTAATCCTGTATAAAGATAGAAAATATGGTGGTGCCGTAGTTGCGTTCTGTACGATAACCCGCCGTTTTTTTGTAGTCATTGCGGGGTGTATGTTCGAGGATAAACCAGCCCCCTTTTTTAAGCAGTTGCTTTTTAAAAATAAGCAGTGGCAAATCATCAATGGTAGTAAGTGCGTATGGGGGGCCTGCAAAAATGAATTCAAACTGCTCTTGGCAGCTCTCTATAAATTTAAACACGTCTTGCCTGAGCAACTTAAAGTTCGAAAATTCTAGTGAAGCGGCAGTAGCCTTGATGAAATCATACATTTTCTGGTCTTTTTCTACAATCGTAAGATCTGTTACTCCCCTGCTGGCCAGTTCATAACTGATGCATCCTGTCCCTCCAAATAGATCAAGGGTTTTTAATGACTCAATGTCGAGGTTATTCTGAAGAATATTGAACAATCCTTCTTTTGCAATATCGGTTGTTGGCCGGGTATGCGGCATGTGAGCAGGCGGATTAATTCTTCTGCCTCCATGTATGCCGCTTATGATGCGCATGTGGCAAGGGCAGTTAAATGACTGAAATAATGTGCAGGGAATGTTTTCATTTCGGTTTCTTCCATGGCAGACGGTGGTGTTTCGGTAAACACCGTTTGTGCGAAATACTGATATATTAGCCGGTATAAAGGAGAATCTTTGTCAATCATGCCGCACAAACGAAGCGGGGTATTGGCTGGATCAAGCCCATGTTGCTGGCAGGTATGTACCAGGTAATAGAGTACATCTTCCGGTACCGTATAGCCGAACTGTTGTACAATTTGCAACTGGTCATCTTTGTGAAGGATCAGTTTAACGTATTGTGTAGATACGATACAATAAAGGCTGGTGCCAAAATTACTGCCGCCGATTTCTTTAGACACAGAATGTTGCCAGGTTGCCGTAGGTAAACAGGCATTTACAACCTTTGCTATGCCTGCAGGGATCCTGTACACAAGTTTCAGGCCCTGGTTTGGGATAGATTCAATATGATATGCTGCGCCTTCCCTTTCCCCGAAAATTAATTTTACAACTGCTTCCGCATTGTTTTCTTTAAAATAAGCATCTGGTATTAGTACCAATTCTTTTACATTATAACTTACAGTGGTGTCTATCGTGCTGCGAATATCCTGGTTGCCTTCAAGCAGTGATGTTAACTGGGCCACAGTGTCCTGGCCTGCTTCAAAATGATGTACCGATAACCCTTTTACAACAAATGGTTTTTGTTGGTACCAGAGGAGGGATACACTGTCTTCCCCTATCTCAATCAACAGCCTGGTATCGCTGCTAATGGTTCCTGTTAGCGGTATGGTAAATGCTGTTTTCAAATATTTCAATTGAGGCGGCAAAATAAGGATATTTTTGCTCACTTAATGGAATCAGGCGCCATACATAATGACCTTAAAGTTGAAGTTAGTAACCGGCAGGTTTTGTCGATAGCGCTTCCTATTACTCTGGCCATCCTCATCCCCCAGATCAACTTGCTGACAAACAGCATTTTCCTTGGCCATATGAGCGAGGATGCATTGGGTAATGCCGGGATCACCGGTGTATTTTATCTCATTTTTGCGGTTGCGGGAAATGGACTAAATAATTCAATGCAAACTGTTTTTTCGAGGCATGCCGGAGCTGGCAGCACCGAATTGTTTAAGGTCATTCTCACGCAGGGAATCCGCATCAGCCTGCAACTGGCATTGCTGTTTATTTTGTTTACTTGGCTGCTTGCACCGCTGATTATGCAGGAGGTATCCGATCCTGTAGATTATCCAATGGAAATGAGTTTTCTGAAGATCAGGATACTGGGGCTCCCTTTTCTGTATTTGTTTCAAATGGGGAATGCTTTCCTGGTGGCATCACTCAATAGCCGTTACCTGATGATTGGTTTTATCTGCGAAGCAGTTGTGAATATTTTATTCGATTATCTGCTGATATTCGGTAAAGCAGGGTTTCCTCAAATGGGTTTTAATGGCGCTGCTGTTGCTTCCGTATTGGCAGAATGCACAGGTATGCTGGTTGTGATGGCGGTATTGTATTACACAAGGCTTACCAAAAAATATGGGTTGCTTTCTACATTTACTTACCATGCAGGCATCAGCAGGGATATTTTGAAAGTTGCGCTGCCATTGGTGTTGCAATACCTGATCAGTGTAACCACCTGGTTGGTTTTTTTCCTCCTGATTGAAGCAAGAGGTACCACTGCAAAAGCGATCAGCAATACCATGCGCAATGTATTTGGGCTGGCCGGGGTTTTTGTATGGGCATTTGCCAGTACAAGTAATGCGATGGTGGCAAACCTTGTAGGGCAAAAAAGAAAAGAGATGGTTTTACCTGCGATTATCCGTATCAGTTATTGGAGCTTTGGGTTATGCCTGGTAATTGTAACAGCACTGAATTTTTTTCCTGAATGGTTTTTCAGGTTATTCGGACAAAATGATTCGTTTGTGGCAGAAGGTGTTCCTGTGATCAGGATTGTATCATTGGGCATTATGTTTATGAGTATTGCCAATGTATGGCTAAACGGAGTCACCGGTACGGGAAAGACCCGAATGAACCTGCTCATTGAGGTGGTAGCCATCCTACTCTACCTCGGCTATACCTGGTATTTTATGAAGTACAACTATGTTTCTTTGGCCATGGCATGGAGCAATGAGTTTATTTACTGGACCAGCATTTTTCTCATTGCATTCTTTTACCTCAAAAGTGGTAGGTGGAAGGATGAAAAGATACACTAACAATTTGCCCATAGATATTTAAATACCGGCCTGTAAATACAGGAATATCCTTCGCAATCAAGGGTTTCTTCTACTTTTAATTTCACTTGTATTATCTACATCATCCACAACCTGTGGCCTTGATATCCTGAAAATGCAGGCTTGTCACTAAGCTTCAAGCATACTCATTTATTACCACCTCCGTATTGTTCTATTACTAGCCGAAGCAAGAAAGTGTTACGCTAAGTGCTGACAATCAATCTATTAATTCAAAATTTGAGTTATTGAATAATTTTTTTCAAGTAATATATAATACACTTAAACCACATTAAAAATATTTTTTAACACATTATTTGTATTTTAATGTTTTTTATACATATATTTGAAGTGTATTAAATAGTAGGATGGTTTAAACGAACCTCGAAGTAGTTGCGAATCTGATGGATGAATAAAATGGCCCTATGGCAAGAGTGACGAACAATGGAATAACAGGATTGGTAGGGAACTTGGTTTTCTACACCATGAATGGGAAATCATATGTGCGGGCCAGGCCATCGAAGCGAAAGGGAAAAAGTAAAAAACGAGCCGAAGACCACCCTATTTCTATTTTCGGAACGGTCTCTAAGTATGGAACGATGATGTTGCGGGAGGTGAGCAAAAGTTTTCTATTCCCGTTTTCCAGGTCAATCTATAATGGATTGCGGGGTTGGATAAGAAATGAATATGCAGCCAATTACCAGGCACCCATTTGGGAAATGGCGTATACAAATAGGATTTGTACGTTTAATAAAGAAACAGATCTGAGGGATTATTGGAGGAAAGACATAACGGTAACGGATAATGGAAATGGCAAGATAACCATCCATATACCTGAATTCAACCCTTTGAAAGATGTAAAAGTGCCAACCCGTACTATGAAAGTGAACATGAAACTGGTAGCCGTTAGGAATGCTTTTAAAGGCAGTCTTAACACGTGCAGTACCTGCACAAAGGAAATCAGTTTCGAATACAGCAGTACCCCTGTGCCTGCACAAGCGTTTGAACTTCAAACCCCCACTGCAGGTACAGGTGATATTGCCTTCGTAATCATGGCACTCGAATACAGCGTAGTTGAAAATGGTGTGGAAGTAATTGTAAAAGATGAAAAATGGACGCCTGCTGCAATTGTAGCAATGGGCAGGCTGAAGTAAAAATATTTGTCCCTCTGAAAGCATCCGGCTTTGCTTACCTCTGTAGCCGGTTTAAGTGTGAAAACGGGCTGTTAATTCATTAATAGCCCCTTTTTTATTTTTATAACTTAGTAAAGAAAAGCAATGCTACTTGGCCTTCCAACTGTTATTGGCAAAATTGATGTCGGGGAATACCCGGAGGGGGTCTATTGTTACTGATTTCAGTTGTTCAGTAACGGGAATGCGTACACTAAATTCAATGGAATTGTTCCAAATTTCAACCGGCAATTTTAGGCTGCCCCGCTGGCCACCGGTGGTTTCATATTGCAGGTAAACCGGCATAGCCATTTGTTGAAGGTTGATCAAAGTAACCAGGCTGCCACCCTTATTTGAATCGGGCTCAACGGATACAATGGCCTGATCGAGCCGGTAATTTTCGATAAACCACCCTCTCCAGAACCAGGCCAGGTCTTCCCCTGCTGCATTTTCCATCATACTGAAAAAGTCCCATGGCGTCGGATGTTTATATGCCCATTTATGAATGTATTGCCTGAATGCGTAATCAAAACGTTCGGGGCCTATGATATGATTGCGCAGGAGTTCAAGGCCATAAGCTGGTTTGTAATACAATGCAATACCGATATTTTCTTCTTTCATGGCGTCCGGGGTATGATAAATGGTTTCAGAATAAGGCCCAAATAAATTGCCGGCCAGGTCTTCGCCACTCGGTGGCATAGAACGGTATTCGCCACCGTTAAAAGCATCATCACACAATGAATTGATGAATGTATTAAAACCTTCATCCATCCAGCCATAACGCCGCTCGTTGCTGCCAACAATCATGGGGAACCAGGTGTGGCCAAATTCATGGTCGGTAACGCCAAACAACCCTTCTCCTCTTGCTCCATATCCGCAAAATACGATACCGGGATACTCCATCCCCCCAACATTACTCGCCACATTTACTGCTACCGGGTATGGATATGCGAACCATTTGCTGCTGTAATGTTCGATACTCCCTTTCACATATTCGGTACTTCTTCCCCATGCAGCTTTCCCTGCGCTTTCTACAGGGTAAACGCTCATTGCGAGCGCTTTTTTGCCTTCCGGTAAATTTATACTGGCAGCATCCCAAATAAAAGCTTTTGAACTTGCCCAAGATACATCCCTGGCATTTGTAAGCTTATATCGCCAGGTGAGTTGAGTACCGGATGATGGCCTAGATGCTGGATCGTTTACCTCTTTTTCTGTTCTGATGAATACCGTACGTTCGCTGTTCATGGCTTCCTGCATCCGCTGTTGCTGTACTGTTGTTAAAACTTCCTTCGGATTCTGTAATTCGCCACCGGCCACCACTATATGTGACGCTGGCGCAGTAATGCTGAAATCAAAATCACCATATTCGAGGTAAAACTCCGATGGACCGAGGTAAGGGTCGCTGTTCCATCCCCTGATATCATCATATACACACATCCTCGGATACCATTGTGCAATGGCATACATATCGCCATTCCTGGTTGGTTGTATACCGAAACGATCGGCACCATAAGATGGAATTTTATAACTATAATCAATTCTGAATGCTACCTCCCCACCACCTGGTTTTACCGGTTCTGAAAGCTGTAATTGCAGGCGGGTATCATCTATGATATAATTGGAAGCGGCACCTCCTGTTATTACTTTCACCCCGGCAATTTTATAGCCGCCATCAAATTTTGAAGATGCGTCTCCATAACGGCTACGGGTAGATGCTGGCATGCGCAACTGGCCGCGGCTTTTTTGTGTAAAAAGGTTTTGGTCGAGTTGTAGCCATAGGTAAGATAAGGCGTGCGGACTATTGTTCTTATAACGAATTATTACAAAGCCGCTGATCTCCTTCGCCTGATCATTAAGTGTTACTTCAATGTTGTAATCGGCCCTGTTTTGCCAATACCCAACGTTGGGTTCTCCATTGGCAGAACGGCTGGTATTAATATCGCCCTCTAGTGGTAAGGGCGAAAAAAGTACATGGGGGTTATAAACAGAAGCAGCAGTACTCACTTCCGACTGTTGCGCATAAGACACAATGATTGCAGCGCTAAAAAAAACAGTTAATACAAGATTGCGCATAGGATTTATTTGATGAGTGTTATATCTTATTCCCAACTTTTGAGCAGGGATGCTGCTTCGTTTTTAATACGTGGGTCATCTTCGGTTGCTACCGGCAAACTGATGGCAGTTTTTAAGGATTCAATGGCTTTCTGTTTTTCCCCATTCTTTTTATATGCTTTGGCAAGTTCGAGATAGTTTAAAACAAAACCGGGTTTCAATGCTTTGGCTTTCTCATATGCAGCCACGGAAGCTTTAAAAGAAGCGTTTGGCAATCCACCATAAAATACTTTGGTGGCAGCTTTCTCAATGACACTAAGATTGCTCACTTCGTAATTCCATTTACCGAGAATATGCCAGGCTTTAAAATTGTTGGGGTTGATTTGAATGGCTTTTTCGGCATGCTGGCGTATATCCTTAACCGTTGAAATTTTCTCTTTCCCACTTTTAGTAAGCGCCGTTCGACCTGCGGCAATAGCCATTGCTACATGTGCTTCATCAGATTCCGGGTGGTGTTTGAGGGCTATTTTGGCATAAGTTATGGCAGCTTTATAATAGCTGTCGCGAGATGCATGGTCTTTTTCCCTATTACCAATCCTGCTGCACAATTCACTGCATTTTGTGAGGACATATACGTTGAGTGGGTTTAATTTCAATGCTTCGCCAAAAACACGAAATGCCCCTTTTTCATCGGGTACCGCCTCCAGCCTGTCGGCTTCCTTTACCAGGGCATTGAAATCCTGCGATTTTGAATGAGTGAATACAGTGAGCAAAAGCAATATCAACAGAAGCCGCCGGGTGGCTTGGGTAATTTGATATCTCATCCATAAATGGATAGGTAAATGCAGCGTTGATCCAGTTGCCCTGAAAGAAGTCCTCATGTGCCAGATTCTTTTACATAAGATACGCCAACCTTTCCTGAAAAACCACTGATAGGCGCAGCTAATTTGTTAATACGAATATAAATCCGGGAAATACGCTGATCAGCTTCCAGCAAATGATCTGCAATATTTGCTGCCAGGGTTTCCAATAAAGGAACAGGGTTTAGCATATGCATGCTGATCACTTCAAAAGCTTTTACATAATCAACAGTATCCCTTAATTGTGTTACCGGGCGGTGTGCAGAAAAATCAATTTGCACAGAAACCTCAAAACGGTTACCCATAGCTTTTTCTTCGGCATAAAGGCCATGGCCCGAGTAAAATTCCAACTGATCGAGGTAGATGCTGTACATGGAAGTGTTAAGGAGGGTGAAAGTGTATGGTTTAAAGGTATAAGGGTTTAAGGATTTTATGGTTCAATATTTTTTCATTCATATTACACTATTTCTTAGTTGTTCGAAATCATACATATGAAGATCTAAGCATGAAATTTTATGCGATCTTATGTATGGTTATCGGGCAGCTTGCTTTCACGGTTAGCCTTTAATATAACTTAGAAAGAGAATTATTTAAATAATTAATCCATCTACTTTCCTTCTTGTTCCTATTATTAATGAAGCCCTTTTTCTCCCAGGTAACGTTCTGCGTCTAATGCAGCCATACAGCCACTACCCGCAGCCGTTACGGCCTGGCGGTATATTTTATCCTGCACATCCCCAGATGCAAAAACACCTTCTACATTGGTTTTGCTGGTCCCGGGAATTGTTTTGATATATCCTGTTTCATCCATATCAACCCATCCTTTGAAGATAGCACTGTTAGGCTCATGTCCGATCGCAACAAAAAAAGCGCTTGCTGGGATGTCTTGCTTTTCCCCTGTTTTATTATTGATTACTCTTACTGCTTCCACCTTCTTTTCTCCTAACACATCTTCTGTATCTGTATTCCAGTATATTTTGATGTTGGAAGTTTTAAATACTCTTTCCTGCATCACTTTGCTGGCACGCATGGCATCCTTACGTATGAGCATGTGTACGGTGCTGCATAATTTAGACAAATAAAGTGCTTCTTCCGCTGCAGTATCCCCGGCACCAACAATAACTACTTCTTTTCCTTTAAAAAAGAAACCATCACAAACGGCACAGGCACTAACACCAAAGCCATTTAACCGTTGCTCGCCCGGTAAGCCAAGCCATTTGGCAGAGGCTCCGGTACTAATGATCACCGAATTTGCTTCGATCCATTTTTCCTCATCAATCTGCACTTTTAAAGGGTGCCCCGTAAAATCTACAGCAGTAGCCAGGCCATAACGTATATCAGTTCCCATGCGGGCAGCTTGCTTTTCGAAGTTCACCATCATGTCTGGCCCTTGTATCCCTTCTGGGTATCCAGGATAGTTTTCTACTTCTGTTGTAATGGTGAGTTGCCCTCCCGGTTGGATCCCCTGGTACAAAACCGGCGATAAATTTGCCCTTGATGCATAAATGGCAGCAGTATATCCTGCCGGCCCCGATCCAATGATGAGGCAATTCACTTTTTCTGTTGATTTATTTTCCATTGTAATGCTGCGGTTTCATTACCGCTTTATATTTTTCTTTGTATTGCTTGTATAGAAATAAAGTCA